>NZ_JACJDN010000507.1:0-2958 GCF_014163565.1 Pseudoalteromonas sp. SR45-5
CTTACGCGTTTTTTATTTTTTGCTCAAGGTAAAGCTAATAGAATCAGTGCACAAAAAAGGGCTGCATAAAATGCAGCCCTTCATGTTTTTACTCAATGTTAATTACTTACTAGCAATTATACCGTTGGATAATCGGTGTAGCCTTGTTCTGCGCCACCAAACAAAGTGTCGGGGTTGTGGCTGTTAAGAGGCTTGCCTTGCTTTAAGCGTGCTGGTAAGTCTGGGTTTGATACAAATGGGCGACCAAAACCAATCATGTCGGCCCAGCCTTGGCTAAGTGCTTTGTCTGCGCGCTCTTTTGTGTACTTGCCTGCGTAAATTAATACTCCACTGTAGGTTTTGCGAATCGATTTTTTAAATTCGACACTCATTAAAGGTGCGTCATCCCAATCGGCTTCGGCTATATGCATGTAACCTACACCGGCTTTATTTAATGCCTCAGAAACCGCTAAGTAAGTTTCTTCAGGGTTTTCGTCTACTGTGCCATTAAGAGTTGTTAACGGGGCAAGTCTTACGCCTACTTTACTGCTACCAATTTCGTCGCTAACAGCATGTACCACTTCAATTAAAAAGCGTATGCGGTTTTGCACACTGCCGCCATATTCATCGGTGCGAGCATTTGACTCTGAGTCTAAAAATTGATTAATAAGGTAACCATTTGCAGCATGAAGCTCTATGCCATCAAACCCTGCATTAACTGCATTTTTAGCTGCTTGGCGAAATTCGCCTATGACATGCGTAATATCTTGTTTGCTCATTTCGCGTGGGAGTTGGGTGTCTACAAACCCCGGTGCGCCGTTTGTATCTACAAATACTTTTACGTCTTTTGCAGCAATGGCCGATGCTGAAATAGGCTGCACGCCACCAGTGTTGTCACTGTGGGTAACACGGCCAACATGCCAAAGCTGAGCAAACATCACTCCACCAGCGCTATGTACTGCGCTTGTTACTTTACTCCAGCCTGCAACTTGCTCATTTGAATAAATACCCGGAGTCCAAGCGTAACCTTTACCAAGCTCACTAATTTGTGTGCCTTCGCTTACAATTAGTCCGGCACTTGCGCGCTGTGCGTAATATGTTGCCATTAAGTCGTTAGCTATATCGCCAGGCTGTGTTGAACGCGAGCGAGTCATTGGGGGCATAACAATACGGTTTTTTAATGTTTTACCTGCAAGTTCTATTGGTTCAAAAAGTAATGTCATAATGCCTCCTAAGTTTGATTGCGCTCATAATAACGTAACCAAGCACATGCAAAAACAACAAAAACTGCAAAATAGTTTTGTTGTATCTGCAATAAAGCCACAAAGTAAAACACATTAACTTTAGGTGAACTAAATGTATTTTATTGACTCTTAACAGCACTATTAAGTTGAGGGTTTGATGTGAATAAAGGGAATGCATGGCCGTGGGTTATCTCGTTGTGTATACACGCTATTGTGTTGTACTTTTTGTTTTCGCAATCTATTAAAGTTGCGCCGCCAAAGGAGGAAAAAAACGCAATAATACAGGCCTATGTTACGGTTAATTTAGCAAGCCTACCTAAGCTAAGCTCAGTTGTTACAACAACCAATGCGCCTGATATAAAACCTGTAAACACTAAAACTGATGCACCAAATTCAGCGACCTCTAACACTACACCTATAAAAAAAGATTCTACAAAAGCCAAAGTAAGGGTAACTAAAAAAACGCAAGCCAAAACCATCACGTTACCAAAGGCACAAACAGAGCTTAAAAAAGCCCCTGTAAAACCTGTTGAACCCCTGGTAGCAGCGCCTTCAGAGCCTACAACAAAAGCTTCTCAAACATTTAAAAAGCTAAATCCATACGCGCCGCTATTTGGCTCTCCTGTAAATAATATGACTCATAAAAAAATGGTCTCCTTTGGTGAAGATAAAAGCTCTGAAAATGAAGAGATAAACAATAAGCCCACATTTAAAACGCCAGTAAAATCTGATAATTCAGAAGTTATTAGCCAAAATACAACAGGCACACGACGATTAGAAAAATTTAACGGTAAATGCTATTTAATTGATACTTCAACCGTATTTGGTAGTAATGGCATGCCTCAAGGTAGCGGTAAACCCTGTCCTGAGGATAAAAATGATAAAGAAATTATGTTTGAAAAAATCATGAAAAAATGGAGCCGTAAAAATAATTAACTTTAAATAAGTGAACAAATAATATGTTTATCCGTATTGATAAGCTTAAAGTAATTAGGAGTAAGCCATGATCACCAAACAACTATCCTCACTTTTTGTATTTAATTTATTAGTTGTAAGTGCACAAGCTAATGCAAACCAGCGCTGGTACGTTGTTAACGACTCAGTAATGGGCGGTGTATCTAATAGCCAAGTAACACAAACTCAAGAAAGTTTGCTTTTTACAGGCAATGTTTCGCTTGATAATAACGGCGGTTTTGCATCAATACGTACAGAGCTAAGTACACAAAGCCAAAATACTAAAGCTATAGCGCTGCGTGTTAAAGGTGATGGACAAATCTATCAGCTTAGGCTCAGAACTACCAATTACCTTGATGGCGCAGCGTACACTCACTCATTTAAAACAGTAAAAAATGAATGGGTAGATATAAACTTTGCTCCGAGTGATTTTACTTTAACGTATCGCGGTCGCGTGCTTGAGCAACAACCTATTATTGATTTTGATGATATAAAACAGCTAGGCTTTATGATTGCAGGCAAGCAAGAAGGTAAGTTTAAACTTGAAGTGGGTAAAATTGAGTTTAAAAGCTAATCAAGCAGCAAGCTTTGGCATTGAGCGGTGTAATCATGAGCGCGAATGGTTGCGCTACTTTCGGTGTACTATTTAGCCCTACTAGCAAAAAGCCCCACTTTATTAAAGTAGGGCTTATACCAATTTATTAAACTAACTCATTGCTTACTTAGTGCTTTAGTTATCTTGTGAGAGCGCAATAAGTGCAAGCGCCGCATTTAGACGAGT
>NZ_JACJDN010000508.1:0-2942 GCF_014163565.1 Pseudoalteromonas sp. SR45-5
ATTTTAACTATTAATCGCTTCAAAGTATAAAAGGTAGCAATTGCTACCTTTTATATATTCTTAAAACCCTTTATGTACATTATCTAAATAGCACATCTTCTCTGTTAAACCACTTAACACAAAATGCCAATAGTCCAGCAGCAATGATTGCAGTGGCTAAAAATATTAAGCCTACAAATGTGTAATCAACAGTCCCTTTTACTATTTCTTTAATTGCTAATGCTACGTTTGTAACAGGAATGAATGCTGTTTTAGCAGTGAGTTCCATATTTGGCATGATTGAAATAATAATCGGGAAAAATACGCCCATACTAAGTGGTGCCATATAATTTTGCGCTTCTTTAAACGTGCGAGCATAGATAGATATAGCCAGAGCTAAGGCCGAAAATATAGCTGCAACAGGTAGTAATAGTACAAATATCATTAGTAAATCGGTAACTGCTAATGTACTAAATGCGGCTTTAATAAAATCAAGATCGGCAAATGCGAGCGCCAGTGCTATCCAGCAGCCCATACTTAAGACGGTTATTGTTGTGGAGGCAATGGATGTAGTTAACAAGGTTATAAATTTACCAAGCACCAACTCTGTACGCGTAATAGGTGTAAGTAGGAGTGTTTCTAGTGTGCCGCGTTCTTTTTCGCCAGCGCCTAAATCAATAGCGGGATAAGTTGCCCCCATCAATACTAATGGAATAAGTAAATAAGGTAAAAACCCGCCAATTTTTTCGCCAAGGTTTTCACGTTTATCGGCGGTATCTACTTTTATGACTTCAATTGGATTAAGAATAGATTTTTGAACAGACTCTTCAATACCAAAACTGATTAGCTTTTGAGTTTGCAGCACGTCACTGTATTCTTTTGCGAGCTCTTTAACGCGTTCGAATAAAAAGTTGATAGATTTTGAATCGTTAAAAACAACCTGCCACTGGCTTTGTTTTCCATCGTCCAATGTTTGCACAGCATGACTTGGTAAATAAATACCCATATCAATATCGCCAGCGATTACACCTGCTTTAAGCTCATCAATATTGTTAAAGGTTTTATCCCCTTTATAAAGCTCAAAACTTTTGTGATAAAACACTTTATCTGTAAACTCTTGTGCGTATTCACCGTTGATTATCGCGTAAGTATTTACTTTTTGCTCAGCGTCCATTGCAGCTTGCGAGCTTATAAATGCCATTACAGCAAACAATAACGGAAATATAGCAACAGGAAGCGCGACAACAAATAATAGCGTTTTTTTATCGCGTAATAACTCTCTTAATTCCTTTTTAAATACCTCAAACATCATGTTTCTCCGTTAATATATTCATAAACGCTTGGTTAAGCTCATCACTATTACCTGCTTGTTTAAACTCTTCTACTGTTCCGTCAAAACAGCTAATACCTTCGTTAATTACAGCGACACGGTCACATAAAAGTGCAACTTCATCTAGATGATGGGTTGAGAAAATAACAGGCGTCCCTTGCGCTTTTAAACCTTTGATAAATTTAATAACGGTTTGTGTTGTCATTATATCAAGGCCCGTTGTTGGCTCATCAAGTACCACAACTGCTGGGCGATGAACAACTGCACGCGCTATATTTGCTTTTTGCTTCATACCTGTTGAAAGGTTTTCTGCCCGTTTATCTACAAATTTATGCATATCTAGCAATGTAAATAGCTCATCACAACGCGATGCTATATCGCTTTTGTTCATGCCATGAAGCTTTGCAAAATACTCTATGTTTTCTTTTACAGTTAAGCGGCCATACAACCCCGTAGAGCCTGATAAAAATCCAATAGACTTACGGCCCAGTAGCGGTTTTTTTACAATATCGTTTCCGGCAATCGTTATTGAGCCTTCATCGGGCTTTAACGCGGTTGAAATCATTCTCAGTGTCGTCGTTTTACCCGCACCATTTGGGCCGAGCAATCCAAGTACCTCACCTTTAGCGCAACTAAAACTAACGTCTCGTACTGAGTGAAAGTAGTCTTTATCTTCACGAGGATCGATGTCGTCTATTTTATTTTTTTTGTGATCTTTAGTTAGCTTAAATTTCTTTTTAAGCCCAGCAACTTCTATCATGTTCGCATCCTTCGTTTCGCTCTAAAATAATCTGTATTGTTGTAAAAAGAGTCATCTTTGTTTTCGTCATGCCAGCCTGGCACACCTAATAAAGGCAGTGGTGAAAGCTTTTTGTTATCGGCTAAGCAGTTATCTGTATTAATCATCTCATAAAGGGCTTGGTCAAGGTACTGGTATTGAGTTACTAAATCTTTACAAAATATTTCATTAGGTACACAAACAAATAACGCTTTACCCGTTAAACCTATATAAGGCTTTGTTAGCATTTCATAATTAGCATGACCAAACATAAAAGGTTTTATTGTTTTACCCCACTCATGTTTGTGTTCAACGAATGCAGTTTTCCATTGGTGATCGCAAAGCCACTGCTGCCATTTACTCTCACTTATAGCTAATACAACACCACACTCATCAAAAAGCGTTAGTGCATTACGATGCTTAGTACGCTGTTGCAGTCCATGCTCAGCTATATCTTGCACATGTCTATAGTTTATTAACGCTTTGGTTTTTGGAAATAAACACCATATAAACCCACCAAATAAGTCATGCCAATTTTCACTTCGTGTAGGTACAACACCCGTTTCAAAAATTACTTGCTCGTAATACCGCTCGCCAAAGTCTACCTTTGCATCATCTTCGAAAGTAATAGGAATATTATTCTCATTAATAGCAGTTAAAAATGGAGAAAACCACTGCGGCGCCGGCCAATCTGTTAGTTCGTTAACTTTAAATAGCTCACGTAAATGCGCAAATGCACCTGTTTCTAAACTACTGATTTGCCACTGCTCGGGGGGAGTAAAACGCTTCATTTAAACCTTTAACAATTTATGCCTATAATTTACGAGAAGTTTACCGCAAAAACTGGTTCTACTT
>NZ_JACJDN010000509.1:0-2939 GCF_014163565.1 Pseudoalteromonas sp. SR45-5
TTCTTATTTGAAGACAATAAGAAAAGAAGTGAGTTTGTCTAAAGAGGATGATTTACAAAGAGAATTAAAATTAAGGGTAAAACAAGGGGCAATTTTCTTACCCCTTTTTTTTAGTGCTGTTTTATAACATGGCGTTATTATAAAACTCTACAGGCTCATTTGAACCCAAAGCAACAGGCACACGCTGGTGCAAGCTAGTTGGCGCAATATCTAAAATTCGCGTTCCTCTAGAGGTTGCTTTACCACCTGCGTTTTCAACTAAAAGTGCTAACGGGTTTGCTTCATAAAGCAGTCTTATTTTTCCGTTATCGTTACCACTGCGTTTATCTTGTGGATACAAAAATAACCCGCCTCGGCATAAAATACGATGAACGTCGCCTACCATCGCTGCATTCCAACGCATTGAGCTTTTTTCAAAGCTTTCACAGGTGTATAGCAATTTATCAAAATACACTTGTGTTGGTTCGTCCCAGTAACGGTAGTTAGCCATATTAACGGCAAATTCACGGCTTTGTTCTGGCACACTTAACTGCTTATTTGTCAGTAAGTAACCGCCATGTGTTGAGTCTAACGTATAACAACGCGTAGGACCGCCAGTACTCATTACAAGTAATGATGAAGGGCCATATAACACATAGCCTGCACATACTTGATTTACACCGGGCTGACTAAATTGCTCGTCGCTGTCAAAAGGAACATCATCACGGGCTAAGTAAATAGTAAATATAGTGCCTATTTGCCCATTAACATCAATATTAGAAGAGCCATCTAACGGGTCAAAAGCAACAATAAACTTACCTTCAGGGTGGCCACCTACCGCATGATCTTCTTCCTCTGATGCAACAGATCGTACACTGCTATCATCAAGTAGGACGTCTTTAAGTAGTTGGTTTGCGATTACATCAAGCTTTTTTTGAACTTCACCTTGAACGTTTTCATTCAAAGTTGACCCTAAAACACCGGCTAATTCACCTTGGCTTACTCGAAAAGCAATTTCTTTACTGGTCGCTAAAATTGTGCGAATAAGTAAAATAAGATCGGTATCTACACCGTCTTCTTTCAATACTGTATTTAATCTTTTCATGCGCTATACCTGTTTACACAATTTAGATCGTCAAAGCATTGCTCTAGCCTTGCAACCATACTTTGCTCTGAATGACGCAACCATACACGAGGGTCATAGTATTTCTTGTTTGGCTTATCATCCCCGTCAGGGTTACCAATTTGCCCTTGTAGGTATGCTTGCTTGTCTTTGTAGTAATCTAAAATACCTGTCCAACACGCCCACTGCGTATCGGTATCAATATTCATCTTCACTACGCCATACGTTAAAGACTCTGCAATTTTACTGTACTCAGAACCACTACCACCATGAAAAACAAAGTTAATTGAGTTGCTTGGTAGATTAAATTTTTCTGATACGTAAGCTTGTGAATCTTTTAAAATAGTTGGCGTAAGAACAACGTTACCCGGTTTATATACACCATGAACATTGCCAAAAGAGGCTGCAATTATAAAGTTAGGGCTAATACGACTTAAGCGTTCGTAAGCAAATGCAACATCTTCAGGCTGAGTATATAAAGCAGAACTATCTAGGTGTGAGTTATCAACACCGTCTTCTTCGCCACCCGTGCAACCAAGCTCAATTTCAAGCGTCATACCTATTTTTGCCATACGCGTTAAGTAACGTTCACAAATTTCGATATTTTCTTCTAAAGGCTCTTCTGACAGATCAATCATATGTGAGCTAAACAATGGTTTGCCAGTCAGTTCAAAGTGTCTTTCACCTTCATCAAGCAAACCATCAATCCAAGGTAGTAGCTTTTTAGCTGCGTGATCAGTGTGAAGCATCACTGCTACTTCATAATGTGCTGCCACTGAATGTACATATCTTGCAGCACTTACCGCCCCAAGCACAGCTGATTGTTGCTCTGGTAAAGATAAGCTTTTACCACAAAAAAATTGTGCTCCACCATTAGAAAGCTGAATAATAACGGGCGAGTTTTTCTTTTTAGCAGCTTCTAGCGTCGCATTAATAGATGTTGTACTAACAACATTTACCGCTGGCAAAGCATATTGATGTGTACGTGCATGATCGTACACAGCACTTACTTCGTCGCCAACGATTACGCCTGGTAGTATTGTTGGGGCTAAATAATTCATTTATGAAATCCTTTCTATTTTAAAGCCTGGATACAAGAATCAGTAATTGCTTGCCAATTTTCTTGTTCAACCCATTCTTTTTTCGCTATCCAAGTACCGCCAACGGCGAATACATTATTTAAAGAAAGATAGTCCATTTTGTTACTTTCGCTAACGCCACCTGTAGGACAAAAGCTGACTGCTCTAAATACTGACGACACAGCTGACACAAAAGGAGCGCCACCAGCAAGCGATGCTGGGAATAATTTTTGCTCTTCAAAGCCATACTCAAGCGCCATTAAAATATCACCGGTGTTTGATACACCAGGAAGTACCGGCACATTACATTTAGCAAGTGCTTCAAGTAACGTAGGAGACACCGCTGGGGTTACAATAAAATCAGAACCCGCTTCAAGTGCTTGCTCCAAAATATCAGTATTGATGACTGTCCCTGCACCTACTTTTAGCTCAGGCACCTGTGCTTTAATAGCTTTTAATGCCTCTATTGATGCCTCTGTTCTTAGCACTACTTCAACTAAAGTAAGCCCAGCATTGGCCATAGCTTTCGCTATTTGAACACCTTGCTCTGGAGTATCTGCTTGAATTATAGGTAGCAGTGTTTGTCCTGCCATAAGTTCAGAAAAGCGAGTCATAACGTTGTTCCTTTATAAAAAGTAATGCGGCCGAGGTATAGCGGCCTTTAATGTTTAATTATTTTGTTATACCAATTGCATTAAATTAATGAGCTATTATAGCGACAAGAAAATAGCTCAATAACAAGGCTAAAATTATGATAC
>NZ_JACJDN010000050.1:0-11529 GCF_014163565.1 Pseudoalteromonas sp. SR45-5
ACCTTACATAAATTATGCTGGCTAAGTGGCCTTAATAATAGTTACCCTATTTGTATGGTTGTTTTAGCAAATTTAAGAGGTTGTAATTTAGGTTTTGCAAAACAATAAGCAAATGTCAGTGGACCTACTCTGCCAATCAGCATAAGTAAAATTATTATTAGCTGGCTTGGCATACTTAAATTACTAGTAAAATCACGAGATAGCCCTACAGTGCTCAATGCCGAAATTACTTCAAAAGTAATATCTAAAAGAGACGCTTGCTCGATTTTACTCATAATCATGATGCTTAAAAAAGCCGTAAATAAGTATAAAATTACAACACTCAATGCTTTTATCACAAGTTTGTCGCTTAGCTCTCTGTTAAATATGGTTACCTGTGGTTTTTGGCGTAAATAACTATACATAGCAAGTAGTAAAATAACAAAAGTTCCTATTTTAATGCCGCTTGCTGTACTTACCGAACCGCCACCTATTACCATTAATAACAATGTAAGCAATGTCGAGTCGGAACTGAGCTGGCTAATAGGTAAAGTATTAAAGCCTGCAGTACGTGGTGTAACTGCTTGAAACCAAGCAGCAATTACTTGCTCGTTAATAGGTAGGTTGGCAAGTGTGGCTGGATTTGAATATTCAAATAAAAAAATAAGCAAAAATGCACTGCAATTTATTACAGCACTTGCAATTAATACAATACGTGTATTAGTTGCTAATTTATGCCAGCGACGTTGTTGATATATATCTATTAAAACGGTAAACCCTAAGCCACCGATTATAAATAATGCACTGATAATAAGATTAACAGATACATCACTTTTAAAAGCCATTAAGCTATTACTGTCGAGTGCAAACCCGGCATTGTTAAAAGCCGAAATAGTATAAAATAGACTTTGATAGGCGCTACCCGCAATACCATAGTCATCTACCCAGCTAATAAAAAGTAAGCAAAATGCTATAGTCTGAATTATTAGCGAGTAAGTTATTACACATCTAGCTACATGGATCACTCCATTTAAATCGCTTGTATCGAATGCTTGGCTTGCAAGTAAACGTTGTTTTAATCCTAAGTTTTTACCAATACTTAAAAATGAAATAACGGCTACGGTCATAAAGCCGATTCCTCCAATTTGAATAAGTACCATAACAACACATTGCCCAAATGTGGTTAGCGCAGTACCTGTATCAATAACAACTAAGCCTGTAACTGTAACCGCAGAGGATGCAGTAAAAAAAGCTTGAATAAAGCTAAGCGATTCAACACTTGCAAAAGGTAATAGTAATAAGCAAGTGCCTAAAATAATGAGAGCAAAAAAACCAGCAGTTAAAATTAAAGGGGGGTTAACAGGCCTTTTGAAATTTTTTAAACGGCGATTAAATTGCTTTGGAAGTACGTGTGCTTGCCAGTTAATCATAAAGCTTTAAACCGTTTGGTGAGTTTTGTTAGGTAATGTTTAGAGCCCAGTAATACAAGGCTATCACCATGGCGTAACTCGGTGTCGAGTGTTAGGTCTGTATTAAAATTATCATCTCGGCGTAAGGTGAGCGGTTTTATATCTGAGTTACGGTCTTTTAAAAGCCAGCCAATATTGCGCCCTGATAAATGTAAATCTATGGCAAGCTCAACAATAAATGTAGATTGTGTAAGCGCAAAATACTGGTTAACCATAGGGTAGTTAAGTGCATGTGCTACTCTGATACCCATTTCTTCTTCGGGGTGAATAATACGGGATACGCCAAGTTTACTTAAAATTTGATGGTGACTTTTAGAGCACGCCTTAACCCATATTTGTTTAACACCAAGGTTTTTTAAATGCAGCACGCATAAAATACTCGCTTCTATGTTTTCACCAATTGCAACTAATACAGCTTGGCAGCTGGTTAAGTCGAGTCGAGCAAGCTGTGTTTCATCACTAGCATCTAAAATGACAGTGTAATTTAACTGATTAGCAAACGTGTTAATGGTGCTTTCGCTTATATCGGCTGCGCAAACGTGATGCCCCTGATTAGCAAGCTCAAGCGAGGCGGTAACACCAAAACTACCTAATCCAATTACTGCAAACTGTGCCATGTGTGTTCCTATTAAAAAATACGACATAGCAAAGACTATGGAATTTTAAAAAAGAGTCACCCCATATCAATTAAGCTTTATAAACATTTAACACTACAGCCAAAAATCTTTATAAAAACTTTATACACAACGTATTAAAAAGCAGTAACCTATAAAAAGAGAATTTTATGGGAGTGCACAAATGGGTATTAATAAATGGCTTAAGCCGCTTTTATTAACAACAATTGCGCCTATTTTTATTGTGCTGGCTATTTTTCCAGTTCGAGAGTGGCTAACGACCACCGACATTGTCATGTTGCAATTACTTTGGGTGGCATGGGTTGCGGTGCGTCAAAATGCAGCCTTAGCGGGGATTACAACGTTAGTTAGTGTGGCATGTACCGACTGGTTTTATGTACTGCCGTACTTTACATTTCATATCGAAAAAATTGAATACTTAGTCACTTTTACCGTCATGCTTATAGTTGGCTTGATGATAAGCAAATTGGCGGGCGAGCTAAGTAAAAACGTTCGTGATACCCAGTTACATGCCAGCAATACACGATGTTTATATGAGTTAGCTAAGGCGCTTAATGGGCTTGATGATATAAACGCTCAGCGCCAAGTATTTACAATATCGATTAAAAACCATCTAGATATTACACTTCGTTGGAACAATAATACAATGGATAATGGAGAGTACTTTAATATCGAACAAAACACACAATGGGGCGGCTTTATTGCAGATGCCGAACTTAGTCCTGAAAACCGTGCATTTATAGATACGGCACTGTCTTTGTTGTTTCAGGTCCACGAAAACTCAAATCTTAGAAACCAGTCGGCATCGATGAAAGTACAAGCAGAGTTAGAACGTGCTAAAAATGCATTGCTGCGTAGTTTATCTCATGATCTACGCACGCCTTTGGCTACTATTATGGGCTCATCAAGCATGTTAGCTGACGAAAATATTGAGCTGAGTAAGGCATCAATTACAGAACAAGCAAAAAATATTTATGAGCAAAGTGAAATCTTAAATCAGCATTTTAATAAAGTGATGGAGCTTAGCCGGGTAAATAAAATAGGAGAGCAGCTAGCATGGCAAGCTATAAACGTACATACACTTATTACTGAGGCTAAAGCACGCAGGCAGCAGCAATTAAGTGGTTTTAACTTAGCGTTAGTCTTTGATAAAGCCACTTGTTGTATAGGTGATATAACACTTTTAGAAATCGCGCTTGCGAATATATTCGAAAACGCGGCACGTTACGGTGATGGAGCGGCGACAGTGGACTTTAATACTGAGCGAATTGCTAATATAACACACTATAAAATAGCCGTAAGCAATCTCATAGTTACTCATCCAAGCAGTTCGGATGAAGGAGTTGGGCTTGGTAGCGTAATTTGCGATGTAGTTGCTCAGTTTCATCAAGGCGAATTTGTATTAGCTATTGATGAGCTGACCCAAGTAGCCACAGCAATACTTAGCTGGAGTGCAAAGAATGATTAATGTATTGGTGCTAGAAGACTCACCTGCATTGCAAAGTTTTTTAAAAACATTACTAGGTGCCAGTGGCTATAACGTATCAATTAGTGCGAAAGGGCTTGATGGTTTTTCATTAATGAGTGAGCAAAGCTTTGACTTAGTGTTACTTGATTTGGGATTGCTTGATATGGATGGACAAGCTTGGTTACTTGAAGTACGACAATGGAGCCAAATACCAATATTAGTGCTTTCGGCTCGCGATGGCGAGGTGGAAAAGGTTACAGCCCTTGATAATGGGGCAAACGATTATATAACCAAACCTTTTAGTGCAAACGAACTTCTGGCAAGAATGCGTGTGCTACTAAGAGTAAATACACAGCCGAGTTTGGCACTGCAATGCGGTAGCATCATTATAGATCCGCATAAGCACACAGTTACGCTTAACAGCAGCGATGTAAAGCTCACTAATAAAGAATATAAAATTTTGCTTATGTTATTTCAAAATAAAGATAAAGTGCTTACTCATAATGCTATTTTAAGTCAGGTATGGGGGGAGCAATACATTAATAGACCTGAGTATATTCGTGTACATGTAGCGCAACTAAGACAAAAGCTTGAAGTAAACCCTGCAAGCCCTATTCATATCTTAACTGAGCCAGCGGTAGGTTATAGATTAGTTGGGTAGGCACTAAAAAATTATCGTCCTAAATTTAGCTATTTAGGACGATAAAGTTACACGTTTTCTAGTTTCGTTCCTTTGGTTTCCGTTACTAAGTAAATAACAAAAAGCACCGATATTAATGCGAAAAATGCATAGAGCGAATATGCGAGTACAAGCCCTCCAGCGGCTAGCAATATGGGAAAGGTAATAGTGACTAAAAAATTAGCCAGCCATTGAGCAAGCCCTGCAACTCCTAAGCCTAATCCTCTCATGCTATTTGGAAATATCTCGCCGAGCATTACCCACATTACGGGACTCCATTAAAGGTTAAAAAAGAATACATATAAGTTGGCCTTTACAAGAAAACCAAAGCAGCAAAATCTTGATTCCATACAAAAAATTAGTAATAACCGCTCATGGACATAGCCGAAGTTGATATAAAAGCTGAACATTCAGCTAACCCAATACAAAGCGAATTAAACCTGCTCTACAGAGTAGTGCTCTTTTTATTTCAGTGTGAGATACCCAAGTTAGTAATACTTATTTCTGATATACTCAGTCAGCACTTTTACTCAAAAGGTAATAGTCTTCAGCTTGCAACTCAATGCAAGTTAACTCACTGCTCTTCATTATTTATTGTCAAAATTACACCTTTGTAAAATAAAGTTGGTTCATCCGAGCCAAAAACGTACAGAAAAAACACCGCCTAAGTTTATTGGCGAAGTATGATGATGCGTTGATGAACTCAAGCGTACTTACTTTATAAACAGGACTTAGCATGAGTGAATTAACTATCGGCGTTATCGGAACATCCCGCAAGACAGATGAAAGACGGTATCCTATTCACCCAGAGCATTTATTACGAATTCCCGAAAATCTTAGAAAACAAATGGTGTTTGAACAAGGCTATGGCACCGCTTTTAATGTTAGCGATGAATATATTGCAACGTTAACGGGTGGCATTGCATCTCGCAGCGAAATACTTACCCATATTGGCACTGCTATTATTGCAAAGCCTGTACTTGCTGACTTAGAAGAAATGCGCGAAGGAGGCACTATTTGGGGCTATGCCCACTGCGTTCAACAGCATGAAATAACACAAGCGGTGATAGAACGTAAACTTACCTTAATCGCTTTTGAAGACATGTATGTGTGGTCACCACAAGGAAATGTAGGGCGCCATACTTTTTATAAAAACAATGAAATGGCAGGGTATTGCGCTGTAATACATGCCTTGCAACTTAAGGGTATTGATGGCCATTATGGCGATCAACGTAAAACGATTATATTTAGTTTTGGTGCAGTGAGTAGAGGCGCTATTGACGCTCTTAAAGCGCATGGCTTTAGAGATATTACAATTTGTATTCAGCGCCCTGATCACGAAGTGCGTGAAGAAATATTAGATTGTCACTATGTTAAGGTACGAGAAGGTGTTGAAGGAGAGGCGCGCATGATGGTTGTTGAGCATGATGGGACTAATCGACCACTTGGCGATCTTATTAGCGAAGCCGATATTATCGTGAACGGGACTTATCAAGAGACAGCTCATCCGGTTGACTTTGTCATTGAATCAGAAGCAGGCTGTTTAAAACCAAACAGCTTAATTATTGATGTTAGCTGTGATGAGGGGATGGGATTCTTTTTTGCAAAGCCGACAACGTTTAAAAACCCTTTATTTCGATATAACAACACGGATTATTATGGCGTTGATCATACACCGAGTTATTTATGGGAATGCGCGACGCGTTCAATTTCTGCGGCGCTCATTGTATATTTACAAACGATACTTAAAGGTGCTTTGCAGTGGCAAAAAGATGAAACCATTCGCCGTGCAATAAACATTGAGCAAGGAATAATTAAAAATACGGCTATTTTGGCATTCCAAAACCGCGAAAATATTTACCCTTATAACGTAATAACACAATGATTATATCTATCTCTAATCTAATTTTACGTAAGATTAATTAGGGGGGGCACTTCGTCTTAATGCTAGTAATTTTAAGGCGAAGTGTTTGTTGACTGATATAAAAACGAAAGGGCTTAGACTCTAAAAGTTTTTCTGAATAATTGCATATAATTTATAAGTTTACCAAATATTCCAACGACTGGGTGGATTAAAACTACAGACTTTTGGAGTGTAGCTCACACACTGTAAATATAATTTATCTAGTTACTTGTTAGAGATATTTATAGATTTTCCCAACTTATTGAGGCTAACTAGGCTTTAAAGTCGTAGTTCTGAATTACAGCCCGATTGTATAAAACATCTAATAAACACAGTATTTATATCAAATGACTGAAGCCTTTATTACCTCACTTCATAAAAACTATTCAACGCAATTAGTGAGTTAACTAAACTACATAGTTACTTCTAGTTTCACTACAGACACCTTTAAGGTAAGATATAATTATCTCATACAAAAGGATCGTTGATGAAGAATGTACTACTAATAGTTACTGGTGCCAGCCCACAAGTATTAACCGAAACTCTTTTTGCACTTTATCAGCAGGGTAAGCCTATTCCCGAAGAGATTTTTGTTATTACTACAAAAAGCACAAAGCCAATGCTTACTAATGGATTATTTGAGCAAGGTCATTTAGCTAAACTAATAGCAGATTATAAACTTCCCAACATTAAACTTCCCGATGAAAACATATGGCTAATAGAAGATGACAAAGGCCAACCTATTAATGATGCTAAATCTGAAATAGAACAAACCTACATGGCCGACTTTATTACTCGTAAAGTGTTTGAACTTACCAATAAAAACGATATTAGTATTCATGCATCGATTGCGGGTGGGCGTAAAACAATGGCGTTTTATTTAGGCTATGCCATGTCATTATTGGGCCGTGAGCAAGATTCGCTCAGTCATGTATTTGTGAATAACGAATTTGAATTTGTTAGAGACTTTTACTACCCAACACCTTACGACCACATTATTGATGGTAAAAATGGCACGCAAGTAAACTGTATTAATGCAAATGTAACCCTTGCCGAAATACCCTTTGTACGAATGCGCCAATCTATCGACGAAACCCTCATTGCAAATATGCAAAGTGCATCGTTTAGCCAAACAGTAGCAAGCTTAAACTCAGCTCATAAAAAAGATTTAACCCTTGAAGTAAACGCAAAAGCAAAAACGCTCACCTTTGCAGGTATCGAAATTAAACTTACCGCAAAAGAAACCGCCTTTTATTTATGGTTAAACCAATACAGCCAAAGTGAACATAAAAAGCTAGTTGTGGGTCGTGATTTTGAAGAGTCTTTGCGTTACAGCAAAGAATATCTCATGCTTTGTTGCAATGAGAAGACGCTCAACAGCAGTAAAAAAGGAAATTTGGATAGTTGCCGCCAATAGCTTTTCTGCCAAACATTTTGAGCAGCAATTAAAGTTAGGTTCAGAGGCAAATGGCGAAACTTTACAAGCTTTTCAATTATTAAATGGTTGGCTAGCTACGGCGCATGATAATGACATTGAGTTGAAAGTTTTTGTTTCACCATAGGTTTAGGTAAGAACTAAGGAATAGATGATGAGAGGTGGTCAAATTGCCTAGAGATTTTACAAAATATAATTTTAACGGACAGATTCTAGGTAAGGGGCGTTTGGTTTTAGCCGTGATAAAAGAATTTGTGAAGCAAAATCAGCCTACTCTGGCAGAGTTGTTCAAAGCATTTCCTGTTGAAGTACAGGGCCGAAAAGGTCTTTTTTGTACTGAGCAAGAGTTTAATGAAAAACTTAAAACTTCTGACGATGTAAAAAAGCGCTTTTTTACCAAAGATGATGAAATATTAGATATTGAAGGGACTAAAGTACTGGTCTCTACACAGTGGGGCGAAGGGAATATTGCAGATTTTATAGGACAAGCTGAATCACAAGGTTTCTATATTACTGAACTTGAGGGGGATGGACTATCTGGCGTAACTAGAATTTGGAAAGTCTCTCATAGTCCAAACTCTATAAATACAGAGCAGAGAATGTGGCTAGAAGAAAACTCACTGCTAGCTGTACATAAGAACACTGGAAATGGCTCCGTACCATGCTTTGAACAAATGTCCAAAGGTGACATTGTTTCACTTGGTTATGGCAATCAAGTAGCAAAAATAGTCAAAGTAATTTCCGATATAGAGACTCAAGCAGACTCTCCTCTTGGAAATGATTGGTTGTTAAGGTCATACGAAACAATTAAGGGATTGCCTGCACCTATAAAGTATAAGGGCAAGCATAAGCGTTGGTCACCGAGGTTTAATGGGACAAGCTGGGAAGTGCCCAAAAACGAATATTGGATGTTCGAAGAAGAAATTCTTCAACCTTATTACGCGCTTACTCTTAAAGATTTAGGCTTTGATTCAAGCCAAATAAGTAGACCTACTAATCTCAGCTCATCGGTGGAAGTAATGAATACAGTTTCTCTTAACCAGATTTTGTATGGCCCACCGGGAACCGGAAAAACTTATCATTCAATTCATGCTGCTGTAAAAGCGGCTGAACCTGAAATGTTTAATGCTCTTGGTATTGATGAAAGCTTTGGTACAACACCTGAACAGCGTTCCGAATTAACTCGCCTTTACAAGGAACTTTATAATTCAGGGCGCATAAGGTTTGTTACTTTCCATTAAAGTTATGGCTATGAGGAGTTTGTAGAAGGTTTAAGTGCTAAAACCGAAGATAAACAAATTACATACTTTGAAAAGAGTGGTGTATTTAAGGAATTGTCTAATAAGGCAAAAGACAACCTGATAGATAGTAAAAAGCCACTTGCTCAATTAACTAGAGAACAAGAGTTTGAACAGATATTGGAACAATTTAAACTCGAAATTTTTGAGCAGTTAGGGTCCGATGAAAGTTATCCTATAACTGAAAAATGTTTCATTTTAGATGTAGCAGAGGATGGATTCATTTATGGAAATGAAGCATGGCCGATCAATCACAAGATGTTATTTTCTCACCTAAAGGCTTTATATCTCGAAAATGTTGAATCAAGAAAAGATGTCGTTGCCTTTTCTAAAGAACAAGGTGGAATGGGCAAAGCTCGCGCCCACGCGTCATATTTTTTCAAAGTTGTTGAAGAACTACAACGAAAACTACCTAGAAATGACATTATCTCTGCGAATGTAATGCAGCGTAACTATGTACTTATTATCGATGAAATCAATCGCGGCAATATATCGAAAATATTTGGTGAGCTAATTACATTGATAGAACCATCAAAACGCTTAGGGCACTCGGATTCGGAAGCTATCGAAGTGACCTTACCGTATTCCGGCGATAAATTTTCAGTGCCAGATAACCTCTACATCATTGGCACGATGAATACCGCTGATAGATCGTTGGCACTGATGGATACAGCCCTTCGCCGCCGCTTTGACTTTATTGAGATGATGCCTGATTACAATGTTCTACATAACGAAGAAGGCTCATCATTCAAAGTTGAAAGTGACGGTTTTGAAATCGATTTAGCGCGTTTACTTGAAACAATGAATAAGCGAATTGCCGCGTTATATGACAGAGAACATCAGCTAGGCCATGCGTTTTTAATGCCTGTTGTAAAAGCTATTGCTGCTGGTGACGATGAGAAAGCGCTTCATGAATTGAAGAGTTGTTTCCAGAATAAGATTATTCCTCTACTTGCTGAATACTTTTTTGAAGATTGGCAAAAGATCCGTTTGGTTGTTGGCGACAATCAAAAGCCAGAAGCTTATCAACTTATTAATCAGTCTGATGTCGATTACGAAGTGCTCTTTGGTGATACTGAGGATGTAGGTGACGTTGCCGATGAAGTTCAGGACTTTAGGTTGATTAAATCTGACTCTGAACGTTGGACTGATCCTTTGACCTATATAGGCATATATAGCGCTGGAAGTTTAACTTTCTCCAATCAGGATGAAGGTTAACTCGCTCAGCATGATTAAGGGATTAAAACGACAAAAAACGACAAACGTTACCGTATTTGAGTATGGACTCTTGAGTGCTAGTTATAAAGCAGCGGAAAAAGATAATGTTGAAGCAATATCGGAAGGTGCTTTTGAATATCTTAAAAAGTGTTGTTTATGTGATGAGTCGGAATCACGGTTTTTAAAGCTGAAGATTGCTCATGGCATGGAAGTTTTGCAAGTGCAAAATTACGCAGGTGTAGTTCTTTGCCCTGATGGAACACAAATAGAAATACTCCCAAAAATAGCTAAAGCCAATAATAAGGAAAGTGCAGCCACAGAAGCACAAAAATCCTTGTTAATGATGCTTAAATCGTTAAAGCAGTTTCGCCACATTGAGACTGAGGTTGCGAGTATTAAGAAGCAAAAAATGCCATTGATGGAAATTTTTATCGCGCAGTTTTTAAATGCGGTAAATAGCCTTGTTAAAAAAGGCGTTAGAAGTGACTATGTTCGAGAGCAAAGTAATAGCGCTTTTTTAAAAGGTAAATTACTCCATAGCCAACAGCTAAAACACAATTTTATTAATCGCCACAAGTTTTACGTTGAATACGATGCTTATTTGATGGATAGAGCAGAAAACCGACTGATTCATTCTGCACTTAAATCTGTCGCCTCCTATACCAATGTGAATAAGAGTAAGAAGCTATCTCAGGAGCTGCTATTTGCTTTTGATGAGGTGCCTCTAAGTACAAACTACAAGAACGACTTTTCTAGTGTAAAACTGCAACGAGGTATGCAGCACTACGATGTGCCGTTAAGTTGGGCAAGGCTTATATTGGAGGGCTACTCGCCTCAGTCAATGTTAGGTGATAACAATGCTTACTCGTTGTTGTTTCCAATGGAAGCTGTATTTGAAAACTTTGTCGCTAAATACCTGAAACAACGAGTTTTCAGTCCACAAAAGCTTTCTTCTCAAGTACAAAGTAAATCACTGGTAACTTATGGTGATAAGAACTATTTCCGCCTCAAACCTGATTTATATCTTAAAGACCTTGCGGGTTTAAATACGGTATTGGATACCAAGTGGAAGTTAATCAATCAAAATAAAAAATCGGGCAAAGATAAGTTTGGTTTATCTCAAGATGACTTCTATCAAATGCTGGGTTACGGCTACAAATACTTGAAAGGTCAGGGTGATCTCGTTCTGATTTACCCTAAAACAGATAACTTTGAACAAGCTTTAACAAATGATTTTTATTACGACGAAGAACGAAAACTGAAGTTAAGAGTCGTGCCATTTGATGTAGGCTACAAAAATAAGGAAAGAGTTAAATTAGAGTTGTTAGGAATTACGAATGGGTAGAAAATATCTTTGTTGTTTGGTTCATCAAACTCCCTAGCGTGGCTTCGCGACTTAACCCATCTACGTAAATTTAAAAAATGATAAGAGTTACAAGTTGAGA
>NZ_JACJDN010000510.1:0-2938 GCF_014163565.1 Pseudoalteromonas sp. SR45-5
TGCCGACACGGTTTTGCAGCGGTATACGCCATTGCCAGCCGCTTTTGTGGGCAATAGATCGGGTAAGCGGTAATACGGTCTCGCTGGTTGATTTTGTTTGCACCGCAATGGCGCTGTTACACGGTAGTAAATGCGACCAGTCTTCGTAGCCAGTATGTAATGCTTGCTCTATTAATAAGCCTCTAAAGCCAGTGCAATCAATAAAAAAGTCGCCGTTAATGTGCTCGCCATTATTTAAAATCAATGATTCTATATGGCCCGTTTTAGGGTTTTTTACTACTTTTTGTATTTTACCTTCAATGCGTTTTACACCCAGTGGCTCTGAAAATTCACGTAAAAACTGCGCGTAACGCGTGGCATCCATATGGTAGGCATAGTTAATAGGGTTTTGCTGATTAAACGCAAACTTACCGGCTTTAGCCGCTTGCAGCTCGTAGCAGTAATCGCCAAATGGGTTGTTTATTCCAAGTGCTTTACCTTGCAGCCAAAAGTGATGAAATTCACCCGCCCAACATTCTTTGCCCGTTGCGCCAAATGAGTGAATATAATGCGTGTTTTCATCGCCCCAGTTTTCAAAGCTAATACCTAATTTAAAGCTTGCTTGAGTGGCTTTCATAAATGCTTGCTCGTTTATACCCAGCAATTTATGAAATGTACGAATAGGCGGAATTGTTGCTTCGCCAACACCTACAGTGCCAATATCGTCAGATTCAACAAGGGTTATGTTTATATTGTTACCAACTAGTTTAGCAAGTGCCGCTGCGGCCATCCAACCTGCAGTGCCGCCTCCAGCAATTACTACGTTTTTAACAGCGTTTGTTTTAGTCATTATGTGGCTGCCCATTATTTGATAAAAGATGATTTAAAAGCGCGCGATTACTTGGCAGTCCATTTAAGCACTGCGCTATTTTTTCGCGATTTTGCTGATAATAGTAATCCCCAGCGCGTGGGTCGTTAAATGTATTTTGTGCAGATACTGTTTGTGTATCAAAGCCCATGCCATATAAAACGTATTGGTAACTGCTTGATGAAAACACTTCTTCGTTTTCAATAAAATCAAAGCGGCTAGGGGGCTGAAATTGCCAAAGTTTAAGTAAGTTTTGCAGGCGCTCGGGCGCGGTATTTAAATTACTAATATCTTGCCAATAAGGAGTGTCGTCGCGCTCGCTTAGCACATAATGAAGTTTTAAAAACTCAATAACGCGCTGCCAACGAGTGCTAAAACGCTCATTAAAACGCGTTTCAAGCTGGCTCATATGGGCGCGGTTTTGCGGTAGTTGCTCGCTTATCATGCTAATTGAAAGCTCAACCATTGCAAGTGCTGACGCTTCAAGCGGCTCTAAAAAGCCAGCAGACATACCCACGGCAACACAGTTTTTAATCCAAAATTGTTCCCTGTAACCAGGGCTGAATTTTAATACGCGGTAGTTAAGTTGCTCAGCTTGTTGCTCACTGGTAGTTTTAGCTATGTAGCTTTTTAGAGTATTTGTTGCGCTTTCATCACTTTGATATTTACTGCTAAATACATAACCTGTACCACGGCGCGTTGGTAGGGCTATATCCCAAATCCAGCCGTTACTTTGCGCTGTAGATAGCGTAGCAGAGGCAATTGGTTGATTGATGTGTGCATTAGGTATTTGCGTCGCAACAGCGCTGTTATTAAATAAAATATGATCTTGCGCTATAAACTCACTATTAAAATGCTCACCAATTAAACGAGCGCAAGAGCCTGAGCAATCCATAAATAAATCACCTGTTATATCGCCATTATTATTTGTTTTTATTGCGGCAATATAGCCATGTTCGTCGTTAATAACCTCGGTTACATCGTCAATAATATGTGTAACGTTTAGATTTTTAACACAGTGATTTTTTAAAAACTCAGCAAATTTACCCGCATCTAAATGATAGCCATAGTTGGTGACCGCTGCATATTCGGGAGTTTGTAATTGTTTTGGTGCAAGTGCTGCTTGGCATACAAAGCTTTGCATATTAACAACGTCGGCAAACTTTTGGTTAGGTGCAATGCGTTGCCAACTGGCGTGTAAATTAGTGTGCTCGTAGCCTTGTGGATTCATAAAAGGGTGGTAGTAGTTTTCTCCCTCGCTGAGGTTGCGCCAATTTATAAATTTAGAACCTTGCTTAAATGATGCGTCGCACTGGGTTATAAAATCACTTTCTTTAATGCCAATGCGCTGTAGGGTGTTGCGCATTGACGGCCATGTACCTTCGCCGACGCCCAATATAGGCACATTTTCCGACTCCACTAACGTTACATTAAGGTGCGGGTGTTCGGCAGCTAATAAGCCTGCGCTTAGCCAACCGGCAGTGCCACCGCCTAAAACGACTATTTTTGTTATTGGTTTGGTCATGAGTTAACACCCTAAAGTTGATAACAATTAAACTAGCATTAATACTGTTTTAAATACAAAAAAGCCGCTAGTAAAAACTAACGGCTTTACTTTGTATCACCTTTAGAAGTTGTAACGCATACCAATATTGTAACGTGCACCTAGCTGTTGTAGGTTCCACAATTGTGCTGACGTACGGCCATGTTCGCGGCTGTTTTGTTCAGTAATGTTAAGGCCTTCAACAAAAAACGATAGTTGTTCGCTGTAGTTGTACGCAACATTAAAGTCGATTTGATAATATTCTTCAGTAAAGCCTGGCTCGTTTACGTATCGAGCTGCGCTATTTAAAAACTTATCACGCCAGTTGTAAGCAATACGTGCTTGAAAATCATCGTTTTCGTACATTGCAATAAAGTTAGCTGTATCGCTTAAACCCACTAGTGCAAATTGTGTTGTAGTAGGGTCAGCGTTTACATCAAAGTCTATGTCGCCATTAACTGTGGTGTAGTTTGCTTGCACACCAAAACCGCTTTCACCAAAAAAGTGCTGAAAGGCAATTTCAAAACCATCAATGGTGGCATTTTTAT
>NZ_JACJDN010000511.1:0-2933 GCF_014163565.1 Pseudoalteromonas sp. SR45-5
AGTAATATGACGATAGAACGCTTACAAACAGGTGCGCGCATGAGCCGCATAGTAAAACACAACGGCACTGTTTATTTATGTGGGCAGGTATGCGCCGACGCGCAAAAAGGTATTAAAGAGCAAACTCAAACTATGCTTGATAAAGTTGAGGCGCTGCTTGATGAAGCAGGGAGTTCAAAAGAACATATGCTTAGCGCGACTATTTATGTAAAGAGCATGGAATACTTTGCTGATATGAATGCAGTATGGGATGCATGGGTACCCGAGGGTTATGCACCAGCACGTGCCTGTGTGGAAGCTAAAATGGCACGTGAAGCACTACTTGTTGAAATTTCAGTAGTTGCAGCTTTAAAAGAATAATAGCTTTAATGAATCGCTCCCCCGTTGTACTTATCACAGGCTCTAGCCGAGGTATTGGCGCAGCTACCGCACTATATTTTGCAAAGCATGGTTATGATGTTTGCATTAATTATAAAGCTGATTTAGCTAGTGCGAAGCTAGTAGCCGATCAAGTAAGAAGCTTTGGCGTTAGAGCTCAAGTTATAAAAGCAGATGTATCGAAAGAGGCAGATGTTTTGGCGTTGTTTGATTTTATTGATAAAGAATTTAGCCAACTTGATGTACTAATAAATAACGCCGGTATTTTAAAACCACAAATGCCCTTGTTAGAAATGAGTGCTAAGCGCATAAACGAAGTTTTGACTACAAATATTACCAGTGCTTTTTTATGTAGCCGAGAGGCAATAAAGCGAATGGGAAATGGCGGTAGTATTGTTAATGTTTCATCGGGGGCCGCTAAAACGGGCTCTCCTAATGAGTACATTGATTATGCAGCATCTAAAGGTGCAATGGACACATTTACTATTGGCTTGGCAAAAGAGGTGGCAAGTAAAGGTATTCGAGTTAACTCGGTTAGACCAGGGCTTATTTACACTGATATGCATAGCGATGGCGGTGAAAAAAATCGAGTCGATCGTCTTAAAAGTAAATTACCCCTTGGCAGAGGCGGTACACCCGGGGAAGTTGCTGCAGCAATTTACTTTTTAGCTTCAGAGCACGCTTCTTTTACAACGGGTAGCTTTGTTGATGTAGCCGGCGGTTTGTAAGCTAAAGTAATAAAGCTAGCCAAAACGTAAAGCTAATAACACTTAAGATAGTAGAAAGTACGACAGCCCCAGCAAGAGTAGCTTCATGCTGCTTTATTTGAGTCGCAATAAGATAAGCATTTACGCCAACAGGGGACGCACTTAAAAGTACCAATACATTAAGTATTTGCGTGTCTAGCTTAAATACATAGGTGCCTACCAATAAAACTAGCGCAGGCAATAAAAATATTTTTAAAATTGATGCTATTAACGCCGGTTGCCAATTTGCAGCTATTTTATAAAAAGCTAAATTAGCACCAAGTACAAATAGCGCACAGGCAATTGCTGGTTTAGCTAATAGCTCCAAACTATTTGCTAAGTCGGTAAACAGTGTAACTCCTAATATGTTTAATATAAGCCCGCACCCAATACTCAGTACAATAGGATTTAGTACCATACTTTTTCCAAAGTGCGACCACGAAAATTTATCGCTGCTACTTTTAGCGCCTATTAAAAATGTAAGTGCAAATAACAATGTGCTATGAAAAGTAATGATCATAAATGCAATGGCTATCATTTCTTTGCCAAGCGAGGCAATAACAATAGGAATACCCACTAACACCATATTTGAATAGCTAGAAGCAAGTCCAAATACACCGTGTTGTTGGTAGTTTTTTAAATGTTTTTTACTTAAATAAAAGCGATCAATTAATATACCCACCCCAAATACACTCAAAACAGGTATGTAAAAGCTCAAAAATGCAAAAAGGCTAATACTTTGCTGTAAGTTAATTTGCGACATATTTAATAATAAAAAAGCAGGCAAACTAATATAAAAAGTAAACTTACTCAGGCCTGCGATATGCTGCTTGTCGAAAAATTTTAATCGGCAGCAGCTATAACCCAGCGCAACAATAAAAATGAGCGGAAAAATAATTGAAAAAATATGCACGTAGTTACATCCTAGTAATGGCTAAAGTTAGCGTCTAAATTCATCACTTTGCGGTAAATTAATTAAAATAAGTACAGCGCCTCTTCCACCATATTCGAGAGGGGCTTGGTGCATCGCTATTACGTCAGGGTGCTGTACTAAGTACTGAGGCACTTTGTGCTTTAGTACGCCGCCACCAATACCGTGCACTACACATGCACAATAATAATGCTGCTTTTTACATTCGTGAATGAGTCCAGCGAGTTCGTCTTTAGCAAGTTCTTTATTTAAGCCATGTAAATCTAGCGTCAAATCGGGTGCAAAGTCACCACGGCGAAGCTGTTTAGCTAGGAAAGTATCTTGGCCAGGTTTTACATATTTAACCGTGCCGTGGGTGTCTATATCGGGAATATAAACGTCTGAGAAGAAAAATTCAGATTGAGCCTGCTTTTTTTGCTGGGCAAATTGCTTAGCTTGTGACACCTTAGGCTTTGTATCAAAACGATGAGTATCTTGTTTAAATACTTTGGCGCCTGTGATCGTTTGACGAAATAAGCTTATGTCGTCATTGCTTAGGGACGAATGTGATGGAGTGTCTTTTTTCATAACTATTACCTAAACAAAAAAACGTAAAAACGCAGCGCAAAAGGCGGTACAATACTTAAATGAGGGGCAATTGTAATTTGCCCAGCGCAGATAGGCAATGCAATCGTCTTAAAGACTCAAAACAGTCATTAAGCTAATACAGGTAAAAATATATGAGCGATTTACAAATAGAAGAAGCAACACTCGAAGAAGCCGTTGCAGAACTGTCAACTTTACATGACTGGTTACGTTGGACTACAAGCCAATTTGCAAGTAGTAGTATATTTTTTGGACACGGTACAGATAACGCATGGGATGAAGCTGTAAGCTTA
>NZ_JACJDN010000512.1:0-2932 GCF_014163565.1 Pseudoalteromonas sp. SR45-5
GCCGATATCGACAACTTTAAAAATATTAATGATAACTACGGGCATGTAATTGGCGATGAGGTTATTTTACTTGTTGCACGGCTACTAAAAAATAATTTTAGAATAGAAGACTATGTATTTAGGTATGGTGGTGAAGAATTTGCTATGTTATTTCAAGCAGAAACAGAGGGTGATGCACATGTTGCACTTAACCGGTTACGCCTTAATGTTGCCCAATACCCTTTTCCACAAATTGGCCAATTAACCATTAGCATTGGTTTTTTAGAGTTAGTGAGTATTGATACTGTATCGAGTATTGTAAACCAGGCTGATTTAGCGCTTTACTACTCTAAAAATACTGGTCGTAATAGAGTTACCTCCTACAGTGAATTAGAAGTTAATAACGAACCAAAGATAGATAACAGTATTGAGCTTTTTTGATTGTAAATTTGTGCTAAAATCTGGCTCCTTAAATTGTTGTAAGCAGAGCACAGAACATGAAATTAGTTCGTTGGTTTTTAGGTTGTATAATCTTATTCTTTAATTTTGTATTTACTCCTCGCAGTAAAAAGCGTGCAAGCGACGAGCAAGCACAGCTTGATCAGCAAACCTCACAATTTAAACTGTACCAATTTAAAGCATGCCCGTTTTGTGTAAAAGTACGCCGCGCTATTAAGCGCGAAGGCTTAAACATAGAAACGCGTGATGCAAAAAATAATGAGCAATATCGTCAAGAGCTTCTTGAGCAAGGCGGCAAAGTTAAAGTGCCTTGTCTGCGTATAGAGAAAAATGGCCAAGTACAATGGCTGTATGAATCAAACGATATTATTGCTTACTTAAACAAAGTAGCTGCATAAACCACTTTTATTATCTCACTTATTTAAAGAGAATTTACCATGACAATTCGCACCCGTGTTGCCCCGTCGCCAACTGGTGACCCGCATCTTGGCACCGCTTATATCGCCTTATTTAACTACTGTTTTGCTAAACAACAAGGCGGTGAATTTGTACTTCGTATAGAAGATACAGACCAAGTACGTAGCACGCCAGAGTCTGAACTTGCGATTATGGATAGCTTACGCTGGTTAGGGCTTGAGTGGGATCATGGTCCTGATGTGGGTGGCGAATTTGGTCCTTACCGTCAATCTGAGCGTAGCGATTTATATAAAAAATACGCGCATCAGTTAGTTGACGATGGTAAAGCGTTTTACTGCTTTGCAACAAGCGAAGAGCTTGATCAAATGCGTGAAGAGCAAATGGCAGAAGGCTTGCGCCCTAAATACGACGGTCGTGGTTTAAACCATACAGATGAAGAAATTAAAGCAAACTTAGCGGCAGGCAAACCTTACGTTATACGTATGAAAATCCCAAGCGAAGGCACATTTAAGTTTAACGACTACCTACGAGATGAAATTGAGATCCCGTGGGAAAACGTAGACATGCAAGTGCTTTTAAAAGCGGATGGTTTCCCAACGTACTTTTTAGCGAACGTAGTTGATGACCACCATATGCAAATTAGTCATATTTTCCGTGGCGAAGAGTGGATTAACTCAGCACCTAAGTTATTAAAACTTTACGAAGATTTTGGTTGGGAAGCGCCAGTACTTGGTCATTTACCATTACTACGTAACCCAGATAAATCAAAGCTATCTAAGCGTAAAAACCCAACGTCTATTAACTACTATAAAGAAATGGGTTACCTGCCAGAAGCCGTGCTTAACTACTTAGGTCGTATGGGTTGGTCAATGCCAGATGAGCGTGAAAAGTTCACACTTAATGAAATGATTGAAAACTTTGACATGAAGCGCGTATCGCTTGGTGGCCCAGTATTCGACGTGGATAAATTAAGCTGGTTAAACGGCATGTGGATCCGCGAAAATTTAACCGACGAGCAGTTAATTCAGCGCTTTGTTGATTGGAAGTTTAACGGTGAAATGTTAGCTAAAGTATTACCTGAGGCTAAAACGCGTATTAATACCCTTTCGGATATGGTTGAGCTGGCAGGGCACTTTGTAGGTGGTATTCCAACTTACGATCCTGCGCTATTAACAGCTGGTAAAGCAGACGAAAACGTAATACGCCAAGCACTACAATTTTTTGTATGGCAGCTAGAAGGATTGCGTAGCTTTGATAAGCCCGCTATTTTTGCAATTGCAAAAGAAGTGGCTACATTCCACGAGCTTAAAATCAAAGACTTTTTAGAGCCAATTTTTGTCGCAATTACAGGCAAAACATCAAGTACGTCGGTGCTTGATGCAATGGAAATATTAGGCTCTGACTTATCACGTGCTCGTTTACGTGTAGCGCTTGCTCATTTAGGTATTTCTAAAAAGCAGGCTAAAAATATAGAGCGTGCGTACCGCGAATACCCAAGTGCATAATTACTAAAATGCACTTATAAAAGCCGAGCTTAGTAAAATAAGTTCGGCTTTTTTTGTTTCAGGCTGTTTAGCTATATGACATCGTATTTTGATATTGTTTAGCCTAAGCATTCATAATTTACTAAATGCTACAATGCGGCATATAAACTCATAGGAGGCAGTATGATTGCACCTGTAAAAAACAAAGCCATTTTTAGCAGTAACACATTTTCGATAAACCTTGTTACTTACCCAACCAATCATAGCGTAATGAACCATATTGACCCTGTGCAGCAAGGGCGCTATTACAAGCTTAATTTTGTATTAGAGAAACCTAAAGCGGGTGGGGTATTTAAATGCTCAAAATGCATTATAAATTTATTTAATCGCGTGTATTTGTTCAGACCCGATAAGTACGAACACAGCGTATCTAAAATCGAGTCTGGAAAGCGTGTGCTACTGAGCTTTGCGCTTAATATATAATTTGCACTTTTACTTATTAATAGTCGTAAGCCTGTCCGGTGCATAAAACAGATAGGTCGCAGTACGATACAGAGGTTTCACTACAGGAATTAATAGTAAAAGCATTCCCG
>NZ_JACJDN010000513.1:0-2928 GCF_014163565.1 Pseudoalteromonas sp. SR45-5
GGTAACTGCTCCTGCGTTATTCTACTGGCTTACATCCATGTAAGAATAAGTAAAAACCGAGCAAAGCTTCCGCGTCCTGCTCACGCCCCTTACCTACATCCATGTAGGCAACAAAGAGTTAATCGTCCCTAGATCGAGCTCAAAGGGCAGCGCATGTTTGGTATTTATGCTGCGTTATCGCCTACTTATGGGGGATAACCACACTACATAGGCTCTGCCTTGCCTAAAAACCAAATATATTGCTGCAAATTCAACCACCAAAGAACAACACGCCCTAATAATTTAATGCATATACTTTTTTATTCATATTTATCAAAAATAGGCATTGGCTTAGCCATGTTCTTTGGAAATTGAATATAGTAACGCAGACCTTTACCAGGTTCACTCGTTGCATCAATAGATCCACTAAGAGTTTGTTTAACTAAGTTAAACATTATATGGGTACCTAATCCGCTTCCGCCCTCATCGCGTTTAGTCGTAAAGAATGGGTCAAACAATTTTTTCAATTGCTCACTGGTAACTCCGTTACCGTCATCTTTGTAATCAATCGTTAAGTTAGTGTCATCTGCGCTTATTTTGATATCCATCACACCGTTGCTTTTACCTTCAAAGCCATGAATGAGTGAATTCATAATTAAGTTAGTAAAAATTTGGCTGATGGCGCCTGCCGGTAAATTTAAAACTAAATCATCAGGGCATTCTAATTTTATTGTATGGGATGTCTTTTTTAGTTTTGGATGCAGTGAGCGTATTACTTCGTTAGTGTAATCTTTAAAGTTAATAGTTCTTACAGCTTCACTGGCCTGATCGACCGCTATTTGCTTAAAGCTAGCAATAAGCTCTGAGGCTCTATCTAAGTTAGTGGTTAACAAGCTTGTACTTTGTTTTGCTTCGTTAATAAATTCTTCTAGTGCTTTTGGTGAAAGTGTTTTTTCACTATAAGCACTTTCGAGTTTATTTAAGCGTTCTTGCAAAAACGATATTGCCGTTACACCTATCCCAATAGGGGTGTTAATATCATGCGTAATACCCGCCACAAGCCCGCCTAGTGCGGCCATCTTCTCTGTGCCCAATAAACGTTCCTGTGCAAGGCTTAATTCCTCTATATAACGCTGAGATTCAGTTTGTTTTGTAATTAGCTCTTGCTCTGTGCTGCGGCGTAAGTCTATTTCTTCAGTGAGCACAATTTTTTGCTTCTCAAGTTCGTATTTTTGCTGTTGTAATTCCATCATTGCTTGGCTTAAGTTTGATGTTTTACGGGCTACGTCTTGCTCAAGTTGTATGTTGTGATGATCGAGCTTTTCGTTACTAATAATAAGTTCTTTTTGGGTGTGCTCAAGCTCTTTACTGTACTGAACCACTTTATCTATTAGTTTGTTAAACGACTGCTCCATTACTTTTAGTTCGTTATGCTCCTCTGTTTCTATTTCTATGTGTTGTCCTTCTAGCTCATCTAATTCTAGGTTTTCTAGTTGCTCAGTAAGCTCAGCTAAGGGATCTGTAAGAAGCTTTCTAAATGCCATTAAAAATAAAATGATTAAAAAGGTAGTTTTAATCATCGCATTACCAATCAAAAAGTAGATTGATACCATAATTCGGCTTAAAACAACTTCTCGGCTAGAGAACAAGGTAACGTCGCCCACTTGGGTAGCACGGCCAGAAAATTCAAAAATAAGTGGAAAGGTGTAACCAAACAGACCGGATTTCGCGTCTTCTAAAATAGCTTCTTCTTGTACTAACTGTTGGTTATATAGCTTATGTATGTCGAGCGAGCGCCCTAACTGTGAAATAATTTCGCCGCTGTCGTCTCGAACAATAATCCCTTCAATCATGGGAATGGCGAGTAAACCTTCTGCTGTTGTAATTGTTTGCTTGGTATTAAGCTCCCAAATTGCACGTGTTAAGCTACGACTAAAGGTTTTTTGTAATGTACTTAATTCATCACGTATATAGTCTTTAGTATTGAGATATTCAGCAAGCACCTGTCCGCAAGTCACTACGAAGGTAAGCAAAAAATAAACGGATAAAACGCTTGTTAGCAGCTTCTTAGAAAGGCTTTTTTGTAACATGAGTGACTTGTTCATCCTTTGTTATTTTTGTAACGTTACTATTGTAATTTAAAAGTTAGTCAATAAACCTCTAAAAATAAATAAAAAAGTTAAAATTTAATAAGATAAATCTAATTAAGTAGGTATGTAGTATTAATGTAATTAAACTCAGCTATGAATTAGTAAATTTGTTAGACGTTAAGTTTTGTAAGTTTGATTAGAATTTAGTTTCGTTAATCATATTTAAATGAGTTAATTCTATATTTATCATTGCATTGAATTATTAATGCGCTAAGTATTTAGATGCGTGTTAAAGTGTCCTGAGTGCAAAGAAAGATGGTCTTTTAATAACTTTGATGGTTGTGTAGTAGTAAACATGATGAAATTTTCGATATTAGTCTGTGATGATTCTGCTGTTGCTCGTAAACAAGTCGTGCGGTGTTTAAATGAGTGTATAGACGCAGATATACAACAAGCTATAAATGGAGCAAACGCCCTCGATCTTTTAAGAGCACAAAACTTTGATTTACTGTGCCTAGACCTCACCATGCCAGAGGTTGATGGTATACAAGTACTTGAAACTATAAAAACAGAAAAAATAGAGTGCTTTGTGTTGGTTATTTCTGCTGATATACAGGAAAAAATGAAGCAACGAGTCGCCCAACTTGGCGCAATTGATTTTATTGATAAACCTATTAATAAATCAAGCTTGAATGAAATATTGCATAAATTTGGCATTCATTAGGTTTTTTCATGTTAAAAAAGGCTGTTTTATCTTTTAATTTAGGGTTGACAGCATAGCCTTTGTTAAGGCAGTCTTAACATATGAAAACAATTAATCGCGTACTGACCATTATTATTACAACCATCATTCTTACTG
>NZ_JACJDN010000514.1:0-2915 GCF_014163565.1 Pseudoalteromonas sp. SR45-5
TATATCCAAACCACCTCAAAGTTCGTGATTCAAAACTTAAGCCTCAATGCTCAATTTTAGCTAAAAATTAATTTTGATTGTGTTATGCGTTTTTAATCTATTTTGGGACTAGCACTTTGAGGTAGCTTGGGTATGATCATCCCCTTGTAAATATCCCTTATTGGAGGCAAACCGTGGCTAAACGTCGAGTCGTCGTAACTGGCTTAGGAATGTTGACGCCGCTAGGTAATGATGTTCAATCAACCTGGCAAGGCTTATTAGATGGCAAAAGTGGCATTCAAACAATAACCCACTTTGATACATCAAAATTTGGTACTAAATTCGCTGGTTTAATAAATGACTTTGATGCAACTGCATACATGTCAGCGAAAGATACTAAAAAAATGGACTTGTTTATTCAGTACGGCATTGCAGCGGGTGTTCAAGCCTTTAAAGATTCAGGCCTTGAAATTACTGAGCAAAACGCAACACGTATAGGTGTAGCTGTGGGCTCTGGTATTGGTGGCTTAACGCTTATCGAAGAAAACCACATTAAGTTATTAAATAGTGGTCCGCGCAAGTTATCGCCATTTTATGTTCCGTCTACCATTATTAATATGATCTCAGGTCACTTATCAATGATGCATGGACTTCGTGGTCCAAATATTTCAATTGTAACTGCCTGTACTACTGGTTTGCATAATATTGGCCATGCCGCGCGCATGATTGCCTACGGTGATGCAGATGCAATGGTTGCTGGCGGTGCAGAAAAAGCCTGTACCCCAATTGGTATGGGTGGCTTTAATGCTGCACGTGCACTTTCAACCCGCAATGACGATCCACAAGCGGCTTCTCGCCCTTGGGATAAAGACCGCGATGGCTTTGTGCTTTCTGATGGTGCAGGTGTTGTTGTAGTTGAAGAGTACGAACATGCTAAAGCGCGTGGCGCTAAAATTTATGCTGAGCTTGTAGGCTTTGGTATGAGCGGCGATGCGTACCACATGACATCACCACCAGAAGATGGAGCGGGTGCTGCCCTTGCAATGCAAAACGCACTAAATGATGCGCAAGTGAACGCTGAGCAAATTGGTTACATTAACGCACACGGTACATCTACAAATGCAGGCGATAAAGCAGAAACTGCCGCTGTTAAGTCTATTTTTGGTAACGCAGCTAAAGATGTAATGGTAGGCTCGTCTAAATCGATGATGGGTCACTTGTTAGGTGCTGCAGGCTCGGTTGAATCGATTATTTCGATTTTATCACTGACAGATCAAAAAGTGTCGCCAACTATCAACCTTGATAACCCAGACGAAGGGTGTGACTTAGATTATATTGCTCACACTGCACGTGATGCAAAGTTAGACTTTGCACTGTGTAACTCGTTCGGTTTTGGTGGTACTAATGGCTCGTTGCTATTTAAAAAGGTATAATCTTTTTTAACAACGAATCAAATTATAAGAGCTCAGTTGTTTAACTGGGCTTTTTTTATATGCCAAATAAAATGCAAACAATAATAGCAGTAGATCAAAACAGCACTTTAAGCACGCGTGACAGAGGCTTAAATTACGGTGACGGCTTTTTTACAACGGCTAAAGTTGTTAATGGGCAAGTACAGTATTGGGCTCATCATAAAGCGCGTTTGATTGAATGCGCACAGCGTTTGGGTTTTCCTGAGCTAGATTTTAATCGCCTTGAAAACCAAATTGCTTTGCATATAAAAGCTGCACCACTCAACGTGCTTAAAATACTTGTAACGCGAGGCGAAGGCGGACGTGGTTATGGGCTGCCAAGTGAGTGTAATATTACTATTTTATTGAGCATATTAGATTACCCTAGTAATTACGAAGCACTTGTTAAAAAGGGTGTAAATCTCGAAATAAGCCCAATTAAATTAGCAGCACAGCCTTATTTAGCGGGTCTTAAAACACTAAACCGGCTAGAGCAAGTACTAGTTAAAAAAGCAATGCAAACGCAAAACTGCGACGATGTGTTAGTGCTTGATTACAATAACAATGTAATTGAAGCTTCTGCGGCTAATATTTTTGCGATTAAAAATAAGCGTGTGTTTACGCCATTGCTTGATGAGTGCGGAATAAAGGGCGTTTATCTGCAATCGTTATGTGATAAATTGCCTGTTGAATTTAAACGCGTGAAAGTAGAAGACTTAACCCAAGCAGACGCCGTATTTGTGTGTAATAGCTTAATGGGAGCAGTACCTGTAAAACGTATTGAGCAACAGGTATTTAATACAGACGACAGCCACGCATTACTAACTAAATTATTAGCCAAGGAGGCTGAGTGTTAAAAGTTATTTTATCGGTACTTTTTTTAGCTGTTATAACCACTGCTGTTGGTTACCAGCAATTACAAGCAACAATAAATAGCCCGTTAAAGGTAGCACAAAGCACACAATTTGAAGTTAAGCATGGCACTGGCTTTAATAAGTTATGCCAACAATGGCAAGCTAATAACTGGGTAGAAAGTTGTTGGCGTTATCAGGTAATTGCCAAATTAGATCCCACACTTACCGACTTAAAAGCGGGGCTTTACGAGCTAACAGCCGATAGCGTTATTAACAACGTAAAAAAAATTAACCAAGGTCAGCAAATTAGTTTTAGTTTTACCATAATTGAAGGTCAAAACTTACGTGAAGTACTAAGTGCTATTAAAAAAGCTGATAATTTACAAAACGATTTAAAAACTGACGAACTAAGTACTCAAATACTGGGTAATAACACGCACTTAGAAGGCTGGTTATTCCCCGACACTTACCATTATCATAATAACGATACTGCAAGCAGTGTATTAAAACGTGCAGCACAAAAAATGCAGCAAACGTTAGATGATGCTTGGCAGCAGCGCGCCGCTAATCTACCCTATAAAACAGCATACGAAGCACTAATAATGGCTTCAATTGTTGAAAAAGAAACAGG
>NZ_JACJDN010000515.1:0-2911 GCF_014163565.1 Pseudoalteromonas sp. SR45-5
GGTGCAGCTCTTTGCTTGTGCTTTATTAAAACCTTATGGCATATCTAATAATGTCTGCGTGTGGGTATCTACTTTAACTTCGTAGTTTTTAGCGCTTAAGCCCAATAGCTCTGGCAAAGTTGCCGCTATACAAATAGACGAGAACGTACCCACTACAATGCCGGTAAATAATGCAATAGCAAAGCCTTGCAGTGGTGCACCTGCAAGTAACCAAACGCTGGCAACCGTTGCAAGTGTGGTACCCGACGTTATTAAGGTGCGCGTTAGTGTGCTTTTAATCGCATTATTAATAATAGTCGCTGGGCTAAGTATATTGTTTGATTGAACACGTAAAAGCTCACGCACTCTATCCCCTACTATTATTGAGTCGTTAAGTGAGTAACCAATAATAGCCAGTAAACTTGCCAGTACGGTTAGGTTAAATTCAATTTGTAATAGTGAAAATAACCCAAGTACGAGTATTAAATCGTGCACTAGCGCAACCACAGACCCTACCGCTAATCGCCATTCAAAACGCACTGCAAGGTAAATCATTACCGCAATCATTGCAGCAAACATGGCTAAACAGCCTTGATCAAATAACTCATCGCCCACTTGTGAGCCAATATAAGCTGACGATAATACCTGTGCGTTTATATCATCGTTTTGTGTAACAGCGCTTTGCCAATCAAGGCTATTACCTGTTGTTGATGCACTTGGCGCTTCTCTTAATTGAAAATGACTATTACCTTGCGCGGTTAGCTCAAACTCACCGTTGTGATTTTTAGCAATAAACGATTGAAGCTCTTTTAGTTCAACACTTTGACTGGTTGTAAACTCAGTTAAATAACCGCCGGTAAAATCTAGGCCAAAATTTAAACCTTTTTGCGTAAGCGTAAATACGGATAGCAGCACTAAAATGGCACTTAAAAGCATACCCATAAAGCGTAAACGAGTGTCCTTTTCACCTTTCAAAAAAGTGTTAAGCATGTGCTTTTTCTCCTACTTTTTTACCCATTTTTAAATACAACGTTTGACTTAATATTTTTGATACGTACACACCTGTAAATACAGACGTTAAAAGCCCCAGTGCGAGTGTAATGGCAAAACCTTTAACGGGCCCATAGCCTATGCCGTATAAGATAAGTGCGGTGATCATGGTGGTTATATTGGCATCAAATATTGTATTTGCGGCTTGTTTATACCCCTCTTGAATAGCTTGATATGGTGCACGGCCTTGGCGACGTTCTTCTTTAATGCGTTCAAATATTATTACGTTAGTGTCTACCGCCATACCTATGGTTAGCACCAGACCTGCAATACCCGGAAGCGTTAACACAACCCCTGGTAATAATGACATTAAGCCCACAAGCGACGTTAAATTTAATATAAGTGCTACGTTTGCAATAAGACCTAAACGGCGATACCAAAGCGCCATAAATGCAAGCGTAATACCCATGCCTAACATAAGCGCGGCTAAGCCATTACTAATATTTTCGCTGCCGAGGCTTGGCCCTATTGTTTGTTCGTGCACAATTGTAACGGGTGCTGTAAGCGAGCCTGCACGTAATAACAATGCTAGATCGGCTGCCGCTTGTTGGCTTTTCATATTGGTAATACTAAAACGCGAACTTAAATGCTGAGCAATATTGGCAACATTAATAACTTCGCTTTTTTTAACTACTTCACCTTTAGCATTTTGAGAATACTCAGAGTAAACCGTCGCCATTGGCTTACCAATATTGGCTTTTGAAAACGCCGACATTGCATCCCCTCCTTGGCCGTCTAGGCTTAGCTGTACCAATGGTTTACCCCAATCGTCGCGGCCTATGTTTGCATTATTAATATGATCGCCTGTAAAAATTGGCACAGGATCGAGCTTTATCTTTCCGCCCGATTGCATATTAAATGTTTGCCCGCCAATTTCTTTTAATTGATAAAAACCAAGCGATGCTGTTGCACCAATAATACGCTTAGCTTCGGTTGGATCTTGCACGCCAGGAAGCTCTATACGAATGCGATGTTTGCCTTGTTGCTGTGTTACCGCTTCAGTAATGCCTAACTCTTCGATACGTGAACGAAGGGTTGTAAGTGTTTGGCCCATTACTTCTTTATCAAAGCTGCTGCGGCCTTGCTCTGAATAACTAAATTTGGCAGTTTTAACGCTGCCATTATTGCTTGTTACAACGGCAAAATTAGCAAACCGGCTTTGTAGCTCTTCAATAACGGGGGTTAACTTGTCTGTTGCATTAGGCAATGCGTTTATTTCAAACCCGTGCTGAGTTTGCTGCGCTTTTACGCCATGTGCTTTTTGCTTAATAATGATTGATTTAGCTTGTTGATACGCACTGACTAACTGCTCATCAACGGCTTTATCTAAATCTACGTCTAATACAAATAGCACACCGCCATTTAAATCAAGGCCCAGCTTTATTGGTGATAAACCAAAATTTTGTAACCATGTAGGGCTGGTTGCATGCTCAACAATTTTAACTTGCGTGTTTGGGTATTGCGCTTTTATAGCCGCTTGTACCTGAGCGCTTTTAGTTGGCTCGTTTAAAAGTACATTAATAGTTGATTGCTTATCTAAACCCTGCTCAACCTCTAACCCTTGGTTATTTAAAAAAGTAACTAGCGTTTTAGTGCTCGGTAAAGATTGCGTTTCACTGTGCGGAGCAGCACTGATGTGCAACCACGATTTATTTGGGTATAAATTTGGTAATGCGCTGATAGCTAATAAAACCAATACTATTAGCATGGCTATATAGCTTAATTTGAACTTAGCCGTAGACGGTTTTTTGTCTTTTTTAAAACTTAACATGTTGAATCCTTATTGCCAGCAAAGCTAGCAACGTACTTTTTAAAAGCACAATTAATCTGCAGGCTAAAACTTTAAAAGTTAAAACCTAATAAAATTAAATAAGGAAAATTA
>NZ_JACJDN010000516.1:0-2901 GCF_014163565.1 Pseudoalteromonas sp. SR45-5
GGCTAAAGATGGTAATACACTTATTAAAGATTTTTCTAAGCTACATAAGCAAAACTCTGATTTTGTAACGCGTACGGTTAAGCACTTTATTAGTAAAGATCCTTCGCTTACCACCGAAGGTGCGCTTGAAAAGCTATATAACAATTATATAAAGAAATAATTACAGAAATTCATCTTAATTAACTGCGTTTTCACCTGTTTTTTTGGCTTTATTCCTTAGCTTTCGCTAAAGTAGCAAAAAAACAGGAGATCCAAACAACATGCAAAAATTTGCACCTTCTTTATTAGCGGTTGGCTTAGCTGCTGCACTTGTAGGCTGCCAAGAAAACGGCCCACAAGACGATAAAATAACAATTAACAAAAATCCTTACCCAAGTACTTATCAGCCACTTTCTACATCAAGCACTCTTATTACAAATGCAACAGTACTGACAGGTACTGGTGAGCGTTTAGATGAGGCTGATGTATTACTTGTTGATGGTAAAGTACAACAAGTCGGTAAAGACTTAACAGCCACTGCTGATATTACAATTGATGCACAAGGAAAATGGGTAACACCGGGTATTATTGATGTACATTCACATTTAGGCGCATACCCAAGTCCGTCGGTCGAGTCGCATCAAGATGGTAACGAAATGACCAGCCCTAACACTGCAGAAGTGTGGGTCGAGCATTCTGTTTGGCCACAAGATCCAGGCTTTAATCGTGCACGCGAAGGCGGCATTACTTCTCTACAAATTTTACCAGGCTCAGCTAACTTATTTGGTGGACGCGGCGTTACGCTTAAAAACGTACCAGCGCACACTATGCAAGGGATGAAATTTCCAGAGGCGCCGTATGGTTTAAAAATGGCGTGTGGTGAAAACCCTAAACGTGTTTATGGTCGTCAAGGTGTATTGCCTTCAACCCGTATGGGTAATATGGCTGGTTACCGTATGGCATGGGCTGAAGCCGCTGAGTACAAACGTGCATGGGATAAATACGATGCCGATTATGAAGCCGGTTTAAACCCAGAAGCGCCAGTACGTGATATTAAACACGATACGCTTCGCGGTGTGCTTGAAGGCGAAGTACGTATTCATAATCATTGTTATAAAGCTGAAGAAATGGCAATGATGATTGACCTGTCAAAAGAATTTGGTTACCACGCAGGTACTTTTCATCACGGTGTAGAAGCATATAAAATTGCTGACTTACTTGCGCAAAATGGTTCGTGTGCTGCACTTTGGCCAGACTGGTGGGGCTTTAAAATGGAAGCCTACGACATGGTTCAAGAAAACGTAGCTATTGTTGATGCGGTTAAAAACTCGTGTGCAGTTGTTCACTCAGATTCAGATACTACTATTCAGCGTTTAAACCAAGAAGCTGGTAAGGTTATGTACCGTGCTAACGAAAACGGTTTTGATATTTCTGAGCAACACGCTATTAAATGGATCACGTCTAACGCTGCTAAATCGCTAGGTATTGATGACAAAACAGGTTCACTAGAAGCGGGTAAGCAAGGCGATGTGGTTATTTGGAATCAAAGCCCATTTAGTGTCTATGCTAAAGCTGAACAAGTGTTTGTTGATGGTGCAAAGGTTTACGATAGAAACGACAGCGCGTACCAAGCAACAAGTGATTTTATGTTAGGTCAACAATAAGGAGCACCCAGAATGAAAAATTTATCACGTTCGTTTTCGCTTTCTCTGGTTGCTGCAGGATTATTAGCATCTGGTGCTGTAAGCGCACAATCACTAGCAATTATTAATGCAACATTGCATACGTCTTCTGATCAAGGTGTATTAGAAGCGGCAAGCATAGTAATGACAGATGGTAAAATCACAGCGATTAACCCAACTGAAATTAAAGTAGATCAAATTATTGATGCAAAAGGGCAAATTGTAACTCCTGGCTTTATAGCAAGTATTAATCAACTTGGTTTAGTTGAAGTAAGTGCAGTTGCAGGCTCTCGCGATGCAGGTGAGGAAAAAGCCGGTATTGATTTTGATGTAAGCCTTGCTTACAACGCACATTCAAGCTTAATTCCTTACGCTCGTAAAGGCGGCGTAACACGCGATGTAATTACTCCTCATGGCGGCGATAGCATTTTTTCAGGCCTTGCGAGTGTTGTTGATTTAAGTGGTAGTTTTGACAGTGACATGCAAAAACAAGCGGCTTTAATTGTTTACTTAGGTGAGCGTAGTAAAGGCTCACGTGCTTTTACTTTGCAAACACTTATTAATAAGCTTGATGAGCACAAAAATAAAGCTGGTAAAAAAGCGAAAAAAGATGACGACAAGCCAAGTACTGAAGATAAAGTAATGGCTAAAGTACTCAGTGGTGAAATGCCATTAGTGGTTGGCGTTTCGCGTGCGGCGGATATTATTGAGCTAATTAAAGTAAAAGAGCAATTTGGTATTAACCTAGTACTTAACGGTGCGCAAGATGCTGTTGTAGTAAAAGAGCGCGTTGCTAAAGCAAATATTCCAGTGATTATTAGTGCAATGGATAGCTTACCAGGAAGCTTTGATTCGCTTCATGCGAGTTTAGATAATGCTAGTGTGCTTGAAAAAGCAGGCGTTAAAGTATTATTAACGGTAGGTGGCGATGCAAGTCACAATATTTATCAGCTGCGTTTTGATGCTGGTAATGCTGTGTCTTATGGTATGAGCCAAGAAGGTGCGTTAAAAGCGCTTACATCAAACGTTGCTGATGTATTTGGCATTAATGCAGGTAGCCTTGAAGTAGGCAAAGCTGCTGATGTGGTAATATGGAGTAATGACCCGTTTGAGCTAAGCAGCCATGTGAGCAAAATGTTTATTAATGGCGTTGAGGTTTCTACACAATCTCGTCAAGATAAATTGCGTGACCGCTATACGACAGATTCAAAAATGCCACGTGCTTATACCAACCCGCAAT
>NZ_JACJDN010000517.1:0-2889 GCF_014163565.1 Pseudoalteromonas sp. SR45-5
CATATAATTAAACCCTACTTACCATTCATTGCATTGACTTCGCCAAATCCGCCAACATGCTTAAATTTACCATTTATTATAGTCGGGACTAACTCAATAGTCTTCATATCTTCTTTTTCATGCCATGTTAAAGAGTTTACTTTCCTGTATTTTTTTATATCTTTTAATGGAAGATCCATATCTTCAGCTAACTTGCGATCTAATGCATTATGTAAAGGTGTTCTATCTGTACCTATCGATTCCCATCCAATATCATTAATCGTATAGGTTACTTCTGCAACAGGTGAAAAATCAGGGTAAGCATTTTCATAATTTATTCCCTCAACTCCATAATCAGCGATTACTTCGTTTACACTAGGATTCGTAGAAATGAACATTGATTCACCTCGTTCACCACTCCAGGATCCGTTATTGATCGGGGTTTGAGCTAAACGTTCTTCATAAGTTGTATAAGGAAGAGATTCATTCAAAGAATCTAAACTAGCCTCAGTCAGTGGTACATTTCCATCACTAGTTTCAGGCATCCCCTGTGATAGCCAATCTTCAAGTGTCCCTTCTCCACCATTGGCCTTCCACATCCTAAATTGTATATCTTGCTGAGGATCGGGAGTGCTCCACTCATCACCATCTACTCCAACTGCTTTATAATAAACCTCATCGCTATATTTGGAGTAGGTAGTTCCATCAGGCGCAGTCAGTTCCTCTAAAGCTCCACCAGTTGATGAGCTATATGCTAGTAAAGAGACTGTACCTACAGCCTTTGCTAGCCAAGGTGCAACACTCGCTAACAATGATCTTTCAGCAACAAATGACGCATCATTAGCTGCTGTCTGAGCTGCGATTCGTACAATATTTGTCGTCGTTGGATTAGCTATCAGCTGAGTAGGGGCAGCCTTAGCTACGGCTAAAGCTGCCAACCCTTGCTTAATTTCTTTTGGTGTAAGGTTGCCATCTTGGGCTGCTAAATATAATTTTTCCGAAAGTTTAGAGCTTATGCACCCCGTAGCAACATTTACAGCAAGCGCTTCTTTTAAGCTCTTTTCACCCTCTTCACACATTAACCCAAACGGATCCACCCAATTAACCGGATTCGGTGCATATTGATAGTGGTTTATCCCACCCACAAGCCCTATCGGATCTTGGTTTATAAAGCGCTGTTGTTTGGGGCTGTAGTAGCGATAACGGTTGTAATGTAAGCCGCTCTCTTCATCTAAATATTGCCCTTGAAAACGAATTGGCTGAGTGAAGGTGTTTTCTTTATTAAACTCAGGCTCGGCTTCTGGCTCCTCATAGCCATACACATCGGCTTGGTTTTCCCACACGACTTCTGCTTTGTTGTTTGTTATAAAACGTGGGGTATTAAGTTGGTCTAGGTGGTAGTAATACACCTCACCCTTTTTAATAAGCGCTACTGGGTGAAAATGATTTGGCATGTTGATATACCAGGTATATTCACCGTGTTGGCATTCGCAGATTAACTGGTCGTTATCCCAAATGTAGTCAATTTTACCGTGCTCGGTGTGCTTGGCGATACGACGCCCCAGTGGGTCGTTGTCGTATTGGGTGAGCGTGCCGTTGTTGTTAAAACAGATTAACTGATTAAACGCATTATATTCACGGCGGGTTTTAATGCCTTTGCCGGTTTCGCGTATTTGGTTACCAAACTCGTCGTAGTAAAAGTCGCTATCGCCAAAGTGTGTTAGGCGGTCTGCGTCGGTGGCACTGTTTATCGTGGTGTTGTTAGTGCCCTCATTGTTTATTACTGAGTCAGCGTTGCTACTATTTTTACTACTACTTTCACTACTATTTGGCGCTAACTCATTGTATTCGCTATGGGTGGCGCGTGTTAAATCAATAGAAGAGCTGACTGTATGCTCGTTACCGGCAGCATCATGTTCTATCCCCTGCTCGCCTGTATTACTAGCTTCTGTACCGCTAGTGACTGTATCGCTTGTGTTTGATTTTACTGTTTGGCTTTGCGGGTTACCAAAGCTATCCCACTGGTAGTGTGTGGTTGTATCAGCACGTGAGCTTGCCAATGTTTGTTGTATTAACTGGCCGAGGCTGTTGTATTCAAAATTGATATTTTGGCTGCTTACGCCTTCGTTTTTACGGGCAATAAGCTGGTTGACGCTGTCGTAGTTGTACGTACAGGTATCAAATAATGTTTGCGATGGATGTGTAAGCTGCTGCTGCGTTAAGCGGTTAAATACATCAAACTGTTGAGTAAGGGTTATGCTGTTACCAAACTGCTGGGTTTTAATATTGCCTTGGCTGTCGTAGCTTAATGTTACAAGCGGCTTTGCAAGTTCAACCTCTTTGCTATTGTTTTGCAGTAAGTTAATGCCGCTTAGCTGGCCAAACTGGTTGTAGCTGTATTTAAGCGTGGTTGAGTCTGGAAGGGTAAGGGTTTGCCTTTTGCCGTATTCGTCGTAATTGTATTTTAAGGTATGCGCTTGTTGCTGGTTATTTACTTGCTCGGCGCACAGTAGCCTGCCGCCTTTATCAAACGTTTGTTTAAGTGTTGATTGCGCATTATGTGCACGCGCAATTTTACCTTGCTTTGTGTAGCTGTAGTAATTGGCGTTATTAACGATATGTGAGTCGCTTGCAAGGCTTGCATGCTGCGCAGTTAAGCGGCCAAGGCTGTCGCGCTCTATTTTTACATGGCGTTTATTACTTTGCGTTACTGAGGCTAAGCGGTTACAGGATAGTGAGGTTAATTTTGTATGTTGACTGCTTACGTCTTCGCTTTTTTATGTTAAGAGCTGTTTTCACTTAGGGAATCACTAGAAGTAAATAATCCTCGTGTCAGTAGTTTAAGCTCTTGCTAAACTGATAAGGTGAAATAGATAAGTCAGTTTAAATAGCGACCACTTATTGCTTTTT
>NZ_JACJDN010000518.1:0-2888 GCF_014163565.1 Pseudoalteromonas sp. SR45-5
CGAAAACAAAAAAATATTACAGCAACGCGCTAAGCTTGAAATAGCACGCATGATGCTACAAAACGAATTACCTTTAGAAAAAAAGCAAAGCAAAGATATTGCAGCAATATTAAAGTCGTACGGCTTACCAACCACCATTGATACGCTAATACTTACGCAAGCACTACGCCGTGTTGATATAATCCCTAAAGAATTAGCGCTTATGCAAGCTGCAAATGAATCGGCGTGGGGCACATCGCGTTTTGCACGTATTGGCCTTAACTTTTTTGGTCAGTGGTGTTACACAAAAGGTTGTGGCATGGTACCAAAACGCCGTAATACTGGAGCTGCACACGAAGTTGCTGCGTTTAAATCGGTAAGAGCTGCTATAAACTCTTATTTTAAAAACATAAATACGCATCCTGCTTATAAAGATTTGCGCGCAATACGTGAAAACTTACGTCTTGAGCAAAAACCAATTTTAGCGACTGAACTTACACATGGTTTAATGTCTTACTCTGAGCGCGGTGAAGCGTATATAGAAGAGCTAAACACGATGATTAGCCAAAATAGAGCCTACTTTGATGAATAAATACATTTTTAATTGCACCAACGCCATTGCGTTAGTGCTGCTGGGCATGAGTGCATTTAATGTTAATGCAAGAGAATTTGTTATGTCGTATGACGGTTTTTATGACCGATTAAAAGTTGTTAACAAAGGCGACTTCCAATATGCGCGAGTTAATTTTTATATAAGTGATATAGCAACTAATGAAGCGTGTGCCATTAAAAGCGGCACTATTTTAACTGAAAGAAACGAGTACCCACTTAACTTCACCGATAAAGCACAGCTATTATTACCGTTCGATAAGCAACTTGATACAGATAAAGCCGTCATTGTGGTGCAGCCACAAAATCCAGATCATGATTGCCAATTAAAACTTCAAATAGAAGCAAACGAACTTGAAGATTTAACATTTTCAAAGCAGTCGTTATATACCATTAACGAAGAACTTGATGAGCTGTTAACTGATTTATCGGGCTTTTTTGTAAGTAAATTAATGTGGTTTTTATTACCAGAGCAAAAGGGCGTAGCAGTTACATTTAAAAGCCCAATGCAATTTGATGATAAGAGCATAACGTGTGAAAAGTCAGTGTGTTATTTTGCAGTTGAAGATAGCTGGGAAGATGATAGCGCAGTGCTTGGCGATATATCGAACGTTATTAAAGTAACGCCTTGGATTGTTAAGTAGCTCACATACAAAAAGCGGCATTTAGCCGCTTTTTTTGTACCAAAATCAGTACTCTTTTTTAGTCTTTGGTTTTTATTTAATAAGTGGTGCTGATGAATCGCGCTGCATTAAAGTAGGTTCAAAAAAGCGATTTATAACGAGGTTTTTACTTTGATATACGTCTTTAAGCACTAATTTAGCTGCCATTTCGCCCATTTTCCCGACCGGATTATCTATGGTCGTGAGTGTAGGGTATAGGTAGTTTGCAAAAATAACGTTATCAAATCCAACAATCGATAAATCAATTGGTAAGTTATAACCGTGCTCTCGTGCATACTTCATGGCACCGGAAGCCATTTCGTCATTGGCGCATACCAGTGCAGTAAAGCTAAGTTTTTCATCAATAAAATGTTTTAAGCCTTTACTACCGCCAGTTTCGTTAAAGTCGCCAATATAATAAAGCGTAGGATCAAATTTAACACCAGCCTCTGTGAGTGCTTGTTTATGACCCTCTAAGCGGTTAAAAGCATCGGCTTTAAACTGCGGGCCTGCAATATACGCTATTTGTGTATGGCCTTGATTTAATATCGATTTAGTGGCTAGGTAACCACCTAATTGATTATCTAGGCTGATACAGTTGTCTTTTAGTTGCTCTACGTAACGGCTCATTAAATAAACGGGTGTAGAGCCTTGGCTTAATTTTATTAGGTAGTCGTCTGAGACGGCTTCAACGTGCAAAATAATGGCATCGCAGCGTCTGCTAATTAAAAACTCAATGCCTTCTTGTTCTTTGTCTTCTTCACTGTGTCCGGTGGTAATAATAACGTGTTTACCCGCAGCTCGAAGCTCCGACTCAATACCTGCCATCATTTGGGCAAAGAAAGGACCATGTAACTCAGACACTAAAATACCGACACTGTTAGTACAGTTAGAGGCTAAAGATTGCGCTATTGAATTAGGCTTGTAGCCAAGCTGCGCCATAGCATCAAGCACTTTTTGTTTAGTTTTATCGCTTACACGGGTATTTTTGTTCATCACGCGAGAAACGGTGGCTAACGATACGCCCGCAAGCTCTGAGACTTGATAAATTGTTGCCATGTTATTTGTTCACTCGCTTATCCTTAACTACTTCGGCTAAATAATACCTTAGAGTATATATCTTAACTAGCTGTTAGTTTAGATTGAATATTTTCAACAACCTGATTAGTCAGTGTATATTTTTTCATTATGTAGGCAACAAATAATGAGCCAAAAGCAGGTAGTACAGTGAATGACAGTAAAATACCGTGTTGGGTATCAAGAGTTTGTACTGCATCGGCCTGATAACTGTAAAAAGATAACAACCAGCCTGCAATTGCGCCGCCTACAGCCACGCCCATCTTAATAAAAAATATAACGCCTGAATAAACCAAACCCGTAATGCGTACACCTGTTTTTTCATGCCCGTAATCTATGGTGTCGGCCATTTTTGCCCACAACAACGGGGTTGCCATATCTAAAAAGAATTTCCATAAAATAAAGGCAGTAAATGCGAGTACTAATTGATCTTTACTAATAAAGTAACTAAAACCACAAATAGCGGCAGCAATAACTTGTAAGCTTATATAGGCTTTTATTTTACAAAAGCGCTTTGCAAGCGGTTGAGCTAAAGCACACCCTAGCATGCTTGCTGCAACG
>NZ_JACJDN010000519.1:0-2879 GCF_014163565.1 Pseudoalteromonas sp. SR45-5
TATTAAAGCGATGAACTTCGTCAACAAACATAAGGGTGCGTTGGCCACGGCTTTCTAGGTTGTCCCGCGCTTGCGTTACGCTGTCGCGTATATCTTTTACGCCTGCAGTTACCGCCGACATTTGAATAAGTGAGGCATCAGCATGGTTGGCAATTATTTGCGCAAGTGTTGTTTTACCAACACCAGGCGGACCCCATAAAATTAAACTATGGCATCGCCCCGCGACAATGGCTTGATGCAGTGGTTTATCAGCACTTAATAAGTGCTGCTGACCAATGTATTCATCAAGCGTTGTAGGGCGCATACGCGCAGCAAGTGGGCGTACATCGGGCCCAAAATTAAAACCTAAATTACTCACCGTTACTCTGATCGTCTATTTCAACACCTTCAGGAGGCGTAAATTCAAAAGTGCTTTGATCAAGCGGCGTATTAACTTGGGCATTGTTAAACGTAAATGACGATAGCTGCCCTGAGTTGTCGGTAACCACTAGTTTAGCAAGCCCTTGCTCGTTACCCGCAAATGCTATATCAAGTTGTTCTACTTGGCTTTCTACGCCTTTATTTGGCGTTACGCTAAAGCCTGTACTTGTTGCAAGTACGCTGTATTTTTCCCACTGTGCTGGGTCTTTTGATGTCAGTAGCACAAATGGTGTTGAGTCGATTAGGCTGCTGGTTTTCATAATTGTTACTTGCTCAGCAAAGCTGTCGAAGTAATATGTTTTATCACCGTTTGATACAAATAACGTATCATCTGGATTAGTTTGCTGCCAGCGAATCATCATAGGCTGTTGAAGCGCTATTGTGCCCTCGCCTTGCATAACTGCTTGGCCTTCTTTGTCTGTTACTTGTTGTGCAAACTGCGCTTTAAAGCTTTTTAAAGTGGCAAGTCTGTCTTGTAATGCTTGGCTGTCGTCAGCAAAGCTTGGTGCGGCAAGTACGCTGCCTAACACTAATAATAAGGCGTTAACTTTTTTCATGAATTTGCTCCATTAGGTACTAATACATCGCGAGCACCGTTATGACCTGGTGAACTCACGATACCCGATGTTTCCATTTGTTCTACTAAACGTGCTGCGCGGTTATAGCCAACACGTAATTTACGTTGCACTGACGATACCGATACTTTGCCGGTTTCAATTACAAACGACACAGCTTCGTCGTATAACGGATCAGATTCTTCATCTGCATTTTCGCTAGCTTCACCCGGTAATAAAATATCTTCAGTGGCATCGCCATTGAGTATTTCGTCAATGTAATTTGGTTTAGCACGTGCTTTCCAATCGTTTACTACGGCGTGTACTTCGTGGTCGTCTACAAACGCGCCATGCACACGCTCTGGTACGCTAGTGCCTGGCGGTAAATAAAGCATGTCGCCCATGCCTAGTAAGTTTTCTGCGCCTTGTTGGTCAAGTATTGTCCGTGAATCTATTTTGCTCGATACCTGAAACGCCATACGTGTTGGAATATTAGCTTTAATTAAGCCGGTAATTACATCAACTGACGGGCGCTGCGTAGCAAGCACTAAGTGAATCCCTGCCGCACGTGCTTTTTGAGCAATACGTGCAATAAGTTCTTCTACTTTTTTACCTACAATCATCATCATGTCGGCAAATTCGTCTATTACTACAACAATACTTGGTAATTTACCTAGCTCGTCGGGGCCTTCTTTCATGCCATCGGTGTCTTTAAATAATGGATCAAGAATTGGGTAACCCGCTTCATTGGCTTCAAGCACTTTTTGGTTGTAACCTTTTAAGTTACGCACACCCAATGCTGACATTAATTTATAACGACGTTCCATTTCGCCTACACACCAACGCAGTGCGTTAGCAGCTTCTTTCATATCGGTAACTACTTCACACAATAAATGCGGAATGCCTTCGTATACTGAAAGCTCAAGCATTTTAGGGTCAATCATGATCATACGTACATCGTCAGGACCCGATTTGTAAAGCAAGCTTACTATCATGACATTAACGCCCACTGATTTACCTGAACCAGTTGTACCGGCTACCAATAAATGTGGCATTTTACCTAAGTCAGCACATACCGGCTGACCAGCAATGTCTTTACCAAGCACCATGGTAAGAGGCGACGGATTTTGCTCAAATTTAGGGGCGTTTATTACTTCTGATAAACGAACTATTTCACGGTGTTTATTTGGAAGCTCAATACCAACATAGGTTTTACCTGGGATAACTTCTACAACACGTACACTAATTGCCGAAAGCGAACGGGCTAAATCTTTAGCTAAGCCTGTAATTTTAGACACTTTAATACCTGGCGCTAAATCTAGCTCAAAACGCGTAACAACGGGGCCTGGGTATACCGCTACTACGGTTGCTTGTACGTTAAAGTCGAGAAGTTTTGTCTCTACTAGGCGCGATACGCTATCAAGCTCTTCTTGCGAAATTGGGTTTTTAGCTTTATCCGGTCTGTCGAGTAAATCGAGCGATGGTAATGGCCCCGGTGGTGGCTCTTGCGTTAATAATTGCTCAAACTTTTCTTTTGCCGTTGGTGGTGGTTGATATTGCGCTTTTGGTTTAGGCATTGGTCTTGCTGGCGATACCACCGTTGTAACTGGTTTTTCAGGCTCCACAACTGGGCTTTGATCAAGCGCATTTAATGCAGCAGCCGTGTCCATTGGTTCGTCATCTATTGCGCTAAAGCCAATTTCTTGATCGAGTATATCGTCAAGTTCATCAAACGGCATAAAGTCATCACTAATTTGTGGTTCACTAAATGGTGTTTGAGGCTTATCTATTGCTTTTTGTTTATCTGCTTTTTTAGCTGATGTAGGCAGCTCTATTTGCTCTTTTATATCGTCTTCAAAATGGGCGTCTGCTTCATCGTTATTATTTACTTTACCTGCAGTGTGT
>NZ_JACJDN010000051.1:0-11438 GCF_014163565.1 Pseudoalteromonas sp. SR45-5
CTCTAACTGCCTACCCATATAAGAATCTAAACTGTAAGCTAAGTGAGGTACAAACCCATCACTTTCTAAATTGTATATTGCCTTACCGTTTGCATTGCAGGCACTCACTGGCAATAACTCTGCACTGCCTATTTTTTGATGACTAAACGGAGGTAACTTTAATCGTTCGTTATCAAAAGCAATAAGTAGGTCACATGCGCCCTGTTCGAGCGTAGCTGTGGCTTTATCAACATCAATGGCTTCTATATTGAGGACTACTTTGCGATCACTTTTACTATGAAAGTTCGACAGCTTTAGCGCTAAAAACGTAGCTAATGAGTGCGCTGCAGCAACCTTTACTGAGTGAATTTCTTCAGAGGAGAGTTCTTCTAACATACTCACTGAGTTATTCATTTGGTTTATTAGATTACGCGCTGTTATATGAAATATTTTACCGCTTGAGGTAAGTGTAATTGGTAAGTTCTCTCTATCTATTAGCTCTGCACCTACGGCTTCTTCTAATGCTTTAATTCGTCGACTAAAAGCAGGTTGCGTTATATGCCTAAGCCTTGCGGCCTGCGAAAAGCTTTTTGTATTAGATAAGGCCAAAAAATCTTCTAACCATTTACTCTCTATATTCATAATACTCACTCAAGATATGCAATTTAAGCATGGGCAGTAAAATAATAGCATTATTCAAAACAAAAAAAACACGATAAATTTAACCCATACAGTAACAACTTATCGGAATATAACAATGCTTAGAACACTAGGAGTATTGGGAGGAATGGGGCCTTTGGCTACCGCCTCATTTATGAATCAAGTAATTGCGTTATCACCTGCTAAGAATGATCAAGAGCACATACCTATGTTTATAAGGAATATCCCGCAAATTCCTGACAGAACAAATTTTTTAATGGGTATAGAAGATGAAAATCCATTTTTTGAGCTTAAAAAGGGTTTTAACCAACTTACTAGCTTAGGTGTAAGTTGCATTGTTATACCGTGTAATACCGCGCATTATTGGTACAACGCACTAACGCAAAATGCTGATGTGCATACCATTAGTATTGTACAAAGCGTTATTAAGCGCGCAAAGGCAACGGGCAAACGTAAGGTAGGGATATTAGCGACCACAGCCACGCTCAATATGCGGATATATCAGACGGCATTTAGTAAGCACAATATTGAATTTATTGAGCCTAACGAGCAACAGCAAACATTTATAATGCAAGGTATAACGGCGGTTAAGTCAGGAGATTTAACCTCAGGACATAATCTTTTAAAACAAAGTTATGAGCTAATGCTAGCCCACGGTGCCGATACAGTACTATTTGGTTGCACCGAAATACCGCTAGTTTTAAATGAACAAGTATTTAATTCACCCGATACATGTTTAGATACCATCGCGATTTTAGCGCAAGAGTGTGTTAATTGGGCTTATACAAGCACTCAACAATCAACCCTCTCAAGTGTGGCTTAATTAAACATTAGTTATAAATAGGTGTGCTTACACTGGCGCATTTAAGTAGCACACCTAAATAGCCAACTTACACTGGCGCGTTTTGTTCAATCAAGTTTTTAGCTTTTAACTCACTCCAAAACGCATCCGGAATAGTAACCTTCATTGAGGCTACATTAGCTTTAATTTGCTCCTCCGTGCGTGCCCCAGGAATAATTGAGGATACCGTTGAAGGCGCCTCTGCAAACTGCAGTGCAGCTGTTTTAATATCAATCCCATGTTTAGATGCAATGTCGCTTATTGCATTAAACTTTTGCTGCATAGGCCCTGGAATTTTAGGCGAGTAATTAAAGCGATTACGACCGGCTAAAAAACCACCATTAAGCGGCGCACCAATGACAGCTGAAATACCTCGTTTATCTAGCATAGGAAAGGTTTTATCAAGTGCCTGCTTGTGATCTAAAATTGAATACTGCAGCGCTAGTAAGCAAATATCTGGGTCTGATATATCAAGCGCTTTATAAACAGCATGAGGTGTATTTACTCCAAAACCCCAGCCTTTAATTATTCCTTCATCACGCATTTTAGTCAGCTCAGGAATAGCACCTTTAGCCGCTTGATCAAAATACTTAAGCCAGTCATCTCCCATATCGCTGTTTTGTGGTGATAAATCGTGAATATAGACAATATCGAGTGAGGCGACACCAATACGATGCAAAGTATCTTCTATTGAACGGCGCGTGCCTGAGGCTGAATAATCATACTTATAATGAAACGGTGAGTGATCAGCCCAATGCCAACTATTTTCTAAAGGCTCTGCTGAAGGGGTAAGAAGGCGACCTACTTTTGAGGATAAAACATAATCTTCACGCTTTTTGTTTCGAAGTAAATCACCGAAGCGCCTTTCGCTTAAACTCAAACCGTAAAAAGGTGACGTATCAAAATGACGAATACCAGAATCCCATGCTGCATTTAGCATTGTTAAAATTTCTGTATCGCTTGATATAGTATTAAAGCCATTCCCGGCGGCAAGGCCACCCAAGCCCATTCTTGATTCCGGCCGATAATGCTTAGCGTTAGTAACATCGTTTGTGGGTAGAGCAGCGCTTTTATCTATTGATCCTTTAGTTTGCATAACACTGCCGTTAGACATTTTTACCTTTAGTTGCTCAGCCAAAGCTGAAGCACTAAAAATAGAGCCTAAACTTAAAGCAGCCCCTGCTTTAATAAAATTTCTGCGAGATACCATGTGACTATTCTCCTTGAGTAGGTTAAATATCTACGCTATAAGCTAGTATAAACAACAAACAAACTCAAGCAAGAAAAAGACAATAAACACCAATACTATCAATAAGATAGTTAAGTTAACAAACACTGAACAGACGTTTGAATTAACATTTAAAACTGATTATTTTCTTTACTCGTATAGTCCTTTTAAATGCACAAAACAGTGCACTTTAATAGCTTGATAAAAAAGCATACTTCCAAATTGGTGCACGCTTTAATACTCATTTATACAACATAAAATGGTTACATTTATTAGATGTGTACAAATTAGTAGACAAAACCGCAATAAATTAAAGATGCACAAATAATTTCACTAGCAAAGCGATTGCGGCAATAATTGGCTAATTTAACCGAGCGTAGTTGAAATAATTGGGGTAAATATTACTGAAGCGTTTATTTTTGAAGGTTTGCCTTGCAATACACGGCGTATTTTACTCTTTCACAATGCCATTGCTGGCAAGCCCTGTAAGAGTTTTATCTTGCCAAGTAACACTGTGCAGTGCAGCAAATTGCAACTAAATTCAACGTAGTTAGCGCTGAAATTAGCTGCTTAAATAGATCAATTATTCAAGTTCAGGTTACTTGAGCTTTTTAATACCAATTAACACACAGATGGCACCGCCAATAATACCCGCCCATGCTTCTATTGGTGTGTCGCCACTAAATGCACGGCTAAGCTGCGAAGCCGCCGCATCATACACGTCGTATCCCCACATAATTAAAGCGATACCTATAACGATTAAAACAATTCCTACAATCTTATTATTCATAAATACCCTTAAGGTTTAACTTACATAAACTAAATAAAAATAAATCAGGGTTAATCTAATTCTAATTGAGCACGTTCTACGCTCTCACTAGGTAACTCTTTTTGTACCGATACACCAAGCTCTTTAAACTCTGATGCTTGTTTAATTAAATTACCTTTACCACGGTATAGCTGCGAAAATGCTTTATCATAACTTTCTTTCGCTTTATCAAGCTGCTTACCTACACCTTCCATACTCAATAAAAAACCATTGAGCTTGTTATAAAAACGCTCCGCTCGACTTGCCAGCTCTTTTGAGTATTTAGTTTGCTCTTCAAAACGCCATAACTGTTTAACAATATTTAAACTAGTAAGCAAAGTCGTGGGTGTAGCTACCAGTATATTTTTTTCGATTGCTTGTTGGTAAATATCGCTTTGATATTTGAGTGCTTCTACAAAAGCTGATTCTATTGGTACAAACATAACCACCACTTCTGGTGAGTTAATACCTGGTAAGCGGTCGTACGATTTACTCGCAAGTTCATTAATACGCGCTGTAACGGCGTTTACATGCTCTTTAATTGCTTGATTAGCATCTAGATCATTTTCAGCATTCACGTAGCGTGTATAGGCATTTAATGAAGTTTTAGCATCAATAACTAAGTGGCGACCCTGTGGTAAGTACACAACTACATCAGGGCGTAAGCGGCCATCTTCAGTGTTAAACGACACTTCGCGCTTATAATCAACGCCTGCACGTAAGCCAGCACTATCTAATACGTTTTCGAGCATAAGCTCGCCCCAATTACCTTGGGTTTTCTTTTGCCCTTGTAGGGCGTTACTGAGCTTGTCGGCTTGATCTGTTATAGCTTGGCTTTTAGCTTGCAAATGCAGTAGCTCGGTTTTAAGCGCAGTCCGTTGTTTTATGTCTTCAACGTGCATTGATTCCATTTTTTCTCTAAAGCCTTTTAGCTCGCCTTGAACTGGTTTTAATAATTGCTCAATGCTTTCTTGATTTAAGGTTTTAAAGCTTTGTGATTTTTCTTCTAGAATTTTATTGGCTAGGTTTTCAAACTCTTTTTTGAGCGTATTTTTACTTTGCTCAATTTGCGCGAGTTGCTCGCTAAAGTTTTGCTGTTTTTGCTCAAGGGTAGTGCGCATATTATTATATTCAACATCGCGCTGATTGTATTGTTCACGAAGCGCTGCCAGCTCGCCTTCGGCTTTACGCCAAAAGTGATTGTATTGAATGCTTTGTTTTTCTTGTTCGCTAAAACGCGTTTTAAAATGCTGCGCTTCATCGCGCTGCTCTTGGTGAGTATGTTCTAGCAGTTCATGATCTTCTAGCAAGGCGCTGTATTGCAGCTCTTTATTATCAAATTGGTTTTGTAACAGGGAAAGCTGTTGCTGCTGTTCGCTTATTTGTAGATGTAGCTTTTTGCGAAGCCGTGTTGATACAGCGCCGTAAAATAGGGCGCCTAAAGCAACACCAGCACCAGCGCTTAACCAATCAATATTAGTGAGTACTTGAGTGAGCATAAAATAAACTTATAAAATTTAGAGACATGCCATCATAACCAATAACCAACAACAGAAGTAGGGGAGTTAAGAAATTACAGACATAAAAAAACCAGCTTAAAATAAGCTGGTCAAATATTACTAAGTTAAGTAATCAAAGGGATAATCAACATGTGCCCGAGCAAGCTGCAACTTAAATACATAATCACCAAAATAACTAATATTATTAGGTGAGGCTATATAACAACAGGCATTAGAGTAGACCGGATAACAAAATAATTAATTCAAATTAATTTGCGGAAGATCATTTATTTTTATTCGGGTTGATTTAAACAAATCAAATTATGGGCATAAAAAAAGCCAGTTCAAAATGAACTGGCTCAATCATTACTAAAATTAGTAACTAAATAGGGGGAATCAACATGAAAACTTGTATTAACTGCAATTAATCAACAAGCATAATAATAGACGTCCGCTTTTTAATTAAGTTCATAAAAAGATCAAAACTTTTTAGATCTTTTTTAGTTTTTAATTAATGACAACATTTGCTGCTCATCAAACTTTGTAAAGCTCATTGATTTATCAGTAAATAATGCATCAACAAGGGCTTGCTTGTCTTGCTGCATTCTAAATACTTTTTGCTCTATTGAGTTACTCATTATGAGCTTATAAACAAATACAGGATTAGTTTGACCAATACGGTAGGCTCTATCAGTCGCTTGCTTTTCTACTGCGGGATTCCACCATGGATCAAAATGAATAACGGTATCTGCTTGTGTTAAGTTAAGGCCTGTTCCACCGGCTTTTAAGCTAATTAAAAACACGGATGTTTTACCACTGGTAAACTCGTCGATTACTTTATCTCGTTGACGCGTTTGCCCTGTAAGCATACTAAAGTTAATGTTTATTTCTTCAAGGCGTTGGGCTATTAAATCGAGTGCCGATGTAAACTGACTAAATATAATAATCTTACGACCCAGGCTTAGCATAAGCGGTAAGTGTGTTGTTAACCATTCAAGCTTAGCGGAGCCTGCTTGAGTATCTGGATCTATTAATTTAGGGTGGCAACAAATTTGCCTTAACTTTAAAAGTGCCTCTAAAAATGCAAGCTTACTTTTTTGTGCGCCTTGTTCGGCAAATAAGTCTATTAGCTTCTCTTCTAATGAACGTGTAATGCCTTGGTACATTTCTTTTTGCTTAGGCTCAAACTCAAACTCTTTTGTAAGCTCTGTTTTTTCAGGTAACTCTTGCGCTACTTGTGCTTTAGTGCGGCGCATTATAAAGGGCATAATTAACGCTTTTAACTGCTCAGCCCTCTGCATATCAGCTTCACGCTCAATAGGTGTTTGAAAGTGCTGCTTAAAGTGGGCTTGAGACCCAAGTAACGATGACATAGCAAAATCGAGTAACGATTTAAGCTCAAGTAAATTATTCTCGATTGGAGTACCACTTAAGCAAAGTTTAAAGTCGGCATTTAAGCGTTTAACTAATCGTGAAACCTGTGCGGTATCGTTTTTAATGTATTGTGCTTCATCGAGGATTATATTTTCAAAATATAATGGCGAATAATATGCAATATCACGCTTTAAAAGCGGGTATGTAGTAAGAATGCATTGCGCTTGTGCTAAGTGTTGTAAAGGATCGTTACGGTTTGATCCAAAAATAGTGGTAACTTTTAAACTTTTAGCAAACTTAGTAATTTCGTTTTTCCAATTACTCACCAAGCTAGTTGGGCACACTATAAGTGTAGGGCCTGCTTGAGGGCGGTTAAATGTACTCGCTAAAAATGCAATAACTTGGAGTGTTTTACCCAACCCCATGTCGTCAGCTAAAATACCACCTAATTGATGACGTTTTAAAAAGCTAAGCCAATCAACGCCTTGCTGTTGGTACTCACGAAGTGTTACAGAGTCATTTAAGCCATGTAATGAAACCTTAGGCATTGCCTTATCGGTATTATTTAACTCTTGTAAATATAGCTCAAGTGAATCGTCGTGAAGCTCTACGTTAATAGCTGTGTGCTTTACTAGTTCAGGTAAATACGAAAGCGGAATATTAAATTCGTCACGTGTTTTTACAAATTCAAAACGTTCTTTAAATTCGTTTAATAAGTTAATGGCAGACTTATTAATAACCCCAAATTGACGACCAAGCGGGTAGTAATAAAACAGTTCACTTTGGCGATTCAATGACTGATAAAGCGAATCAGCATTAGTAAACAACAGCGCTGCTTTTGCGTCACACAACAATACTTTGCAGTGCATTTGATGCCCTGCTGCACGGTGTACATGTAAACTCACTTCACATTGTGGATTAGGGCTTGTTACTTTACTTACACTGACTTGCCAACCACGCTGCTTAAAGCCAGGGAATACTTCGTATATTAGCCAATGCAAATGGATAGGAGATTGCTTTGTAAATACAAGCTCACTTTGTAAACCCCCTTTACAAAATTCAAACCCTAGATTGATTAGCTCGTTAGTTACGGTGTTTTCAAATGCGCTATTTATAGTACTTGCTGGGGCAGAACCAGCTAAATAGTTTTTATTTTTATACTTAAATAATAGCGAAAGCGATAAACCTTGCTCGCCCATTGTAACTTTTAAAACAGCGTTACTAGATAGCTTAGGTAACGTTGGCTGCAAGTTAGTAGGGTGCGGTATAACACCTGCGCCAAAGTTATCGGCAAGCTGTTTATATATTCTGTCAAAATTAGCGTCATGCAAAGCAGGCATAGTTTGTAAATGCGCTATTTCGTCTGCACTCAATGGGGTACGAAGACGACCCGCTTTTAAATGATCTAAATCGAGGTAAGTAGGTGGTGTTGTTTTTAATAAAGCCCAGTTTTGGGTTTGCTCAAGCTTAATAACTAATTGTGATAGATCTTTATCTTGCTCCCAACTAAAACTCAATGCTTGGCCAGATTGCGCTTTAATTGGCACGCGAGAGCGCTGAAAAAACAAGCGTTCAGTAGCTATCAATTGTTGTAGGGCACTAAAGCCCCATTGGCCTTTTAGCTCAATACTTCCTACTGCATTTTGTGAACGTATCCAACTAAATAATCTAAAATCACTTTCGAGTAAATCATTTGGCGTTACGAAACTATTTAACTGTTGCTCAGTGAGGTTTCGGCCTAACGTGTAATTTTTTTTAGTCTCAAAATTAGCTATTTTAGGTGTTAAAAATACTTTGTTATTTTCAATATCTAATACAAATAATAATACTTGCGAGGGTGTATGTTGATCACCACTTTTAAGAGCGCTTAATTCACTAAACCAATCATTAATGAAGTAATCTTCACCGTATTCACCAGAGTGCTCTATTTTAAGCTTAAACAAAATAGCAGCTAAATGTCGGCATTTGGTTTTTGCATTACACGTACAGTGTGTATCAACAGAATAACCAGTTGGTACTTTACTGATCTCAATACGTTGGTTAAATGATGATCCGTTATCCACTTGCACGGTAGAGTCTACAACAGAAAAATTAGGGGTATGCTCTAGCCAGGTGATTTGACCTTTCTTGTAGTACTCTTTGCCTTTATCTAAGACATTTTCGCGGAAAAGTTTTTTAATAAAGCGTTCAGAAAGAGGAAACTGGGTAGCCTGCTCATTTTTAATTTCTTCAAAAATAGCCATTAAATCATTTTTTGATAAGTTAGCAGACATGTCACTCTAAGCATTAAATTTTAAAAATAATTCTGCCAGTATATGCCTTATGTGCTCTGAGCTAAAGCACTATTAACAAGATATAAACTGGTTGGAGCTGATAGCTTAGTAAAAAATCGGTTTATAGGTAAAAATGAGTATAAAATTTCGCAAAATATTAGGCACTACATACAAATATAAAGATTAAACCACACGTTATAGATCACAATTTTACTAACAATAATAATAAACCAAGAGCAAATAGCTAAAAGGGGGCGATTAGTTAGTAAAAAAGTGATCTTGAAGAGGAAATATGATTATTTAAGGTAGGATTAGGCTAGTAAAGATCAGATTTTTACTAACAAAACAATCTGTCAGATCAGTATTTAACTAAGTATATATGTCTGACAGATCATTATTTAACTAACTAATTAAAGACACTTAATAGCTTAGTTAATTGTTCTAAGCGTTTGTCTGTCATCACTTTATTGTCGATTTTGATAGACACATCACCACTTTTTAAATTGCGTTGTACCGATACAAACTTATTTTCAAGTACAGCTTCACGCTTAACAGCAGCTTGAGGCTCAGCAGTTAGGCATTTAGTGATTGCCATTGCACGCTTGTCGTCACTTGTAATGGCGTTTAGCTCTTCATCACTAGCTAGGTCACTAACAAGTTGATTAAACGCCTCTTGGTCTCTCTCCTTTGCGCTCATGAGCTTTTTAGCCACTTCGCGACCCACGTGATTCGCAGTAGGGTAGAGTGCAATAACTTCAGCAGGTATTTGTTCATACGCTTTAACAGCATCTGCAATGGCAGTGTGTGATACACCTTCAATTACAGCAATCTCTCTGTAAGATCCTTTTTTACCTTGTTCAATAAGCTCATTTTTAGTTTGCTGGTAAGCTTGTCCAAGCTCCCATAAACTTGGAGCGATATATTGATCTGAAGATACAGCTAAAATTTTAGCGTCTTGCTCAGTAAAGTCACTTGAACTAAGTACTAAATAATCGGCGTTACCTAAAATACAGGCCATACGACGGCGAGAACCCGCTAAGACTAAGCTTTTATCACCCTGATCCCAAAGTAACGCAGGGTGCTGATTACGGCCATCCTCTGCAATGGCAGGTAAAATATCCGATACTGACTTTTCGTTAAGAAGTGCTTGTACACGGCGGTTTTTACCGTACACACCTGTTGTAGATTCAATGTCAGCGTGTGCGATCACTTTGCAAATAAGAGTAATTTGGCGCTCAGGATCGCTCGGTGCTGGCATGCGAATTACATCACCAGCATTTGCTTGTTCAAGTAATGCGTCAAGGCTACTACTTCCTACAGCTGTTGCAAAAGGATCTAAGCGGGTGTCATTTTTACGTTTTTTAGCCATTTTTATTTAACATCCTTACTTAGGGGTATTGAGTGTTGATTGAGTTGACTGCCAATTTGAACGAATAAGCATTTCTAGCTCATCGACCACATCTTTAATATTTTCTTGAGCGCGCATTAGTGATTCACGGCTTGCTAAGCTGTCTGACGCTTTTTGATCAAAAATAGTATTGAAAGACGAAGAGCTAGCAGTAATCGCCGAGCTGTGGTTGATTGGGTAACTCATAACTTGGCGACCGAATGCACTACGAACATCTTTAACAATATCGCGCTGTGAGTGATTACCTTTTACATAGTTGGTCACTAAAAACTGCATAAAGTCCCATCCCTCATGGCCAAGTGCCGCAACGGTATGGTAAATCTCGCCTAGTCGTTTTAAATATTTATTATTAGCATCAAAGTCTACAGCTTCTGGATGAACAGGGATAAGCATCGCAGTAGAAGCCATTAATGCATTATAAAACATAAAGTTAAGAGTTGGAGCTGTATCTATTAATATAATATCAAACTCGTCTTTAACAGGGTTAATTACTTTTTCAAGTAACTTATGGTAATGACGAGTTTGCTCATAATTTGAGGTGTCTTTGAGTAATGTTGCAGTTTCGTGCTCAAAATAAAAATCGTCCATACCTGATGGTAGTACACGAATATTTGGGATGTGCGTTGATAAAAATGAGTTTGAAACAAATTCAGGCCATGTTTCGCCCTCATCTAAATCTATACAATCACGCATTAAATCACCAACAGTAATTGGGTCATGCTCGCTTGAAGGAAAAAAGCTTGAAGAAGAACCTTGAGGATCTAAATCAATTATACCAATGCGATAGCGCTTAATATTTGTAGTTGCCAGCGCTGCTGCAATATTAACCATGCTAGTTGTTTTGCCACAGCCACCTTTGAGAGAATTAATGACAATAACTTGCAGTTTGTCATCACCAGTACGATGATCTGGTTTAATATCCATAATATCAGCCATAGCAAAAATGTTTACTAATGTGTAAGCATAATGACCATTGGCGCCGCGTTTTATGTTTAAATCATCAAAGTCACCGTTGTCATGACGTCTTTTTAAAGTACGATTATTACAACCTAATAAATCGGCAGCTGCTTTTTGCGTATAAGTTCTTAATTCTTTTTCTTCTGATTTAAGATGAGCACGATAATGCTGAATACGACCTTCTAAAGATTTTTCAGCTACTTCTGCAGTTGCTTTTAAAAGCCGGTAGGTACTTAGCGCGTTATTATTGATAGACATACTTTCTTCCTCAAAGTTAGGCAGTTAGTATAATGTCCATTCAAATTGCTGTAAACAACTATTTAAGACGACATGCATTTTAAAAAGAAGACATTTAAAAATACTTTTACACTTTTAATATTGCTTAGTATAAATAAAGAAGTTTAAAGGTGG
>NZ_JACJDN010000520.1:0-2866 GCF_014163565.1 Pseudoalteromonas sp. SR45-5
GTCGACTTTTATGAAGTATGGCGTCGCTCGTTTGATAAAGTAAACCGCTCAAAACGCGAATTAAAAGCCCTTGAGTCAATGCAAGAGCCAATAGCAGCGCTTGAATCAATGCTTGAAAACCAAACCGTGCTTAAAGGTAAATTAGCCGCATACGCACCTAAAATTGACCAAGCACTGATTGATTTTGATACCTATCAAGAATCGCAACTTAATGAGTTGGGCATAGCCCTTGAAGATATAGAGCACGAAAAACACGAGTTTGAGCAAAAACAAAGCCTATACGTACAGCAATCGCGTGATATAGAGCGCAGACAAACTCAAATTGAGCAGTGGTTTTTAGATTACGATGCGCTTAAAAGCGAGTTTGAACTAGTAAATAAAGCCACCCTTAAAACCAGCCTGACTCAGTTAAAGCAAGATTACGAGTCGCTTTCGCACTCTATAACTAGCGCACAAGGGCAAAGCCTGCACACGCTTGACTACCGCATCAGCGAAACACAAAAACAAATTAAGAGCCTAAAGCTGCAACTTAAAAATCTTGAATTTAATTTGTTTACCCGCATGCGCGAAGACCTCTCGTTAAAAGAAGTAGAAGAAATATCGCGGATTTTAAACCCTGATATTCTCTCGTTTGCGACTACCACTAATGGCGATATAACCATTGATGACGAAGACGCGTTTGGTGAATTTTTATCGCTACTTAGCGAAAACGTTAAAGGCGGCGTCTTAACGCTACCAGGTGCGAGCATTAAGCTTAAAAAGCTCTCGCCTGTGCAAATGCAAAGCGGCGAAAACAAAGAGCAATTAACCGCTCAGTTAAATGCACTTGAGCACTCACTTAAAGAGTTTAAGCAACAGCGCGATGTTGCAGCAAACGTTGCCGACAAGCAAAAAGAGAAAGACGCGTTATACGATGAGCTTATGAGCCTCGAGGGCGCGCTAAAACGCTTAGAGCAGTTTGAGGTAATGCAGCAGTCGGTTGAAGCGCAAGCCATGCTAAAAGAGCAGTTATTAGCTGAGCGCGAACAAGTTGACGACTACTTGCAAGATATTCAAAAAAATAGCGGCTCAATTGCCGATCGTCGCTCGTTAATTAAATCGAAACAAGAGCAAATTAATCGCCAAACTGAGCGATTACGCCAAGTTAAGAGCGAGCGAATTGATCACACGCTTGATTTATACAGCGGTAAAGTAACTCCATACATGATTGATATTACGGTCGACTTTGATAACTTAAGCGACCTTGTTCATCATTTTAATAAAGACTGCCAAGAACTGCGTAATTTTGACATAAACGTGCGTAATACCTATTTGCATGTATATAACGCGGGTATTACTAAATTCGACAACGAAAACGACGAATATACTAAATACCAAAAACTAATAAGCGCCTTTCATAATATTGATAACGAACGCGATGCGGTTGAACGCCAAGCACGTGTTGCGCTTACCGAAGTGGCCGCAACTATAAAAGGCTTGCGAGAAGATTTAGACCGCCTTCGCCGCGAAATGAACAGCTTTAATAAAGGCATAAGCCAGCACCGAATTTCAAACCTGCAAGCGTTTAAAATTAACGTCATACCGCGCAAAATGCTGGTTGATAGTATAGATACCATTATCAGTACGTCGCATCAGTTTGAGCAAGGTGACACGCTTGATTTACTCAGCCAAGAACCGTACAGCGAAAGTGCGGTAAACGAAGCGAAAGATCACTTAATAAAACTTGCCTCAGATAAAGCGGGTTTAACACTTACCGATTTATTTGATATTCGATTTGAAGTAGTTAACCGCGCAGGTGAAACAGAGCACTTTGAAAAAATAGATTCGGCGGGTTCAAACGGCACACGTATTACTATTAAGTTATTGTGTGGCATGTTGTTTATTCGTTACTTATTGAGTGACCAGGAACAAAACCTATACCGTATACCAATTTATATAGATGAAGCGGCCGACATTGACCCACAAAATCAAAAAGCGATTATAGAAACCGCACTAAGCTTTGGTTTTGTGCCTATATTTGCCTCAGTTAAGCCACAAATAAGTTGTGACTACATTGTGCCTATTCGTTCAGTAAAAGACGGTGCACAAAACTGGGTAGATGAAAAAGATTGGATTGAAGTTGAACACAATTAATTGGCCGTTAAGGCAAACCAACTAAACTAAAATATAGGACGTTTAAATAATACACATTTAAACGATGTGTGTTATTTTAAATTAATGCATTTTATTGGAGCAAACGTAATGAAAAATATACTTATTGTTGCAGCGCTAGCACTACTTACAGCCTGTACACAAACCCCTGATTGGGATTACGATAAATCAGCCAACTTTAGTAATTTTAAAACATTTGCTTGGGTAGAAAACGCCAGCCTAACTAAAGACACAAATAACTACCAAATTAATGGCCTAATGGAAAAACGTGTTCGCACTGCCGTAAACGCAGAGCTGAGCCAAACACTAGGTATGAGCTTAGTTGATGCAGCAAATGCTGATGTACTTGTTAACTATCATGCATCGGTAGATAAAGAGCTTGAAGTAGATACATTTAATGTAAACTACCGCCCGCATTGGGGTTATTGGGGTACTGGTTTTCAACGTGATACAACCGCGCGTGAATACGAAGTGGGCACACTGATTATTGATATTGTGGATCGTGAATCTAACCAGCTAGTATGGCGCGGCGCAAAAGAAGGCCGATTAAAGAAAAACCAATCGCCAGAACAACGTGAAGCATCAATTAATGAAACAGTGAGCGAAATATTAAGTAACTTCCCGCCGCAAAAGCAGCAGTAAGTTAAAATTAGCTATAAGTAAGTTTTAAAAAAGCTCACAGTTCGTGAGCTTTTTTGTGGGTGTGTATTTTTGG
>NZ_JACJDN010000521.1:0-2865 GCF_014163565.1 Pseudoalteromonas sp. SR45-5
CTTTTTACCTGGTACTTTGCCTGCTTTTAATTGCGAACGCACACTTGCTGGCGCATGCTCAGACTTACCTGAACCTTTTTTTGGTGCACGACGACGTGAGTATCTGTCTTGTGCAACATCGCCTTTAAGCGTTAAGTTTATACGGCGATCGTCTAAACTAACCGACGCAACTTTAACTGTTACCTTATCGCCAAGGCGATAAACTTTGTGAGAGTGCTCACCTATTAGGGTGTGTTTTGCAGCATCATGCGCAAAAAACTCGTCGCCTAAATTAGTAACGTGAATAAGCCCATCAATTTGTAAATCATCTAAACGAATAAACAAACCAAAGTTAGTGACCGATGAAATAACACCATCAAACTCTTCACCTACATGGTCTTGCATAAACTCACATTTAAGCCAATCAGCTACTTCGCGAGTTGCATCATCGGCGCGGCGCTCTGTTGTAGAACACTGCTCACCTAGTTGATCAACTTCATCGTCGGTATAAGCGTATTCGCCAGACGTTTGCTGACCTTGTGCTTTTATTACTGCTTTAATAGCACGATGCACTACTAAATCTGGGTAACGACGTATTGGCGATGTAAAATGCGCGTAAGCCGATAACGCTAAACCAAAGTGACCAATGTTATCTGGCTGATATACAGCTTGTTTCATTGAACGCAGTAACATAGTTTGAATAAGTTCAGCTTCTGGGCGGTCACCTAGTCGCGCTAATACTTGCGTTATTTCTTTTGGTGTTGGCTCGTCGCTTAATGTACTTTCAATACCTAACTCGCCTAAAAACTTAGTAAAGTTACCTAGTTTTTCTTGGTCTGGTTCGTCATGCACGCGATAAAGCGCGCTTGCTTCGTGCTTTTCAAGAATTTTAGCCGCTGATACGTTGGCTAAAATCATACATTCTTCAATGAGTTTGTGCGCGTCGTTACGAATAACAGGCACTATTGATTCTATTTTACGTTGCGCGTTAAATACAAAGCGTGTTTCGAGTGTTTCAAACTCAATAGCTCCGCGCTCTTGGCGAGCACCTTTAAGCGCCATGTACATTTGCTGTAAATCAGTTAAATGTGGCACAACGGCTGAGTATTCTTCGCGTAGTTTTTCGTCGTTTTGTAAAATGGCATTTACTTTGGTGTAAGTTAAACGTGCATGCGAGTTCATTATCGCTTCGTAAAACTTATAACCGGAAAGTTTACCCGCGCTCGACACGGTCATTTCGGCAACCATACATAAGCGATCTACTTTTGGATTAAGCGAACATAATCCGTTAGAAAGCACTTTTGGTAGCATCGGAATTACTTGCTCAGGAAAATACACTGAGTTACCACGCAAAATTGCTTCTTTGTTAAGCGGCGTGTTCATTCCTACGTAATGCGATACATCGGCAATGGCAACCCATAAGCGCCAGCCACCTGATTTTTTAGGTTCACAGTATACGGCGTCATCAAAGTCGCGTGCATCTTCGCCATCAATAGTTACAAGTGGCAAATCACGTAAATCTACGCGACCTTGTTTGTCAGCTTCTTCAACAAATTCACCTAGGTGAGCAACTTGTGCCTCAACTTCTTCTGGCCATACATGTGGAATATCGTGATTGCGCAGTGCAACTTCAATTTCCATACCTGGGGCTAAATGCTCACCAAGTACATCTATAACTTTACCTACCGCGTTCATGTTACGGCTTGGATTTTGCGTAATTTTAACCTGCACCATTTGGTTATGGCGGGCACCGTTTTCGTTGCCTGGTAAAATCATTATATCTTGCGTTATGCGAGGGTCTTCAGCGACTACCACAGCAACACCGTGCTCAACAAAGTAACGGCCAACAATTGGCGCGCGCTCGTTAGTAAGCACTTTTATAATACGTGCATCGCATTTTGAGCCAGAACCACGTTTAGTGCCTTTAGCTAGTACAATGTCGCCATGTAACACCATATTCATTTGGTGCTTAGCAATAAACCAATCTTTACTCTCGCCTTCAACTTCTAAAAAGCCGAAACCGTCTCTGTGGCCTATTACTTTGCCTTTGGTTAAACCGGCTTCGTCAATTAGGGCGTAGCATTTAAATTTATTGAAATACAGCTGTCCGTCACGCTCCATAGCGCGAAGGCGGCGTTTAAATGCTATTTGGCGTTCGTCATCGTTTACTGCTAGTTCTTCACATAATTGCGCGTAGTTAGCAGGCTTTGAACGCTCTTGAAGGTGAGTAAGTATAAACTCACGACTAGGGACTGGGTTTTCGTACTTTTCTTGTTCTCGACTGAGATTTGGATCTTGGTTTGACATTCACTATCTTGTTAGTTGGTTATGTAGGTATTTTAACCCATATAGTTATAATGAGACAGGTAAAAGCTATTAAACTTTTAAGAAAGCACTTTTACCTTGCTGTTTACCTTGCTGTATAGTTTAAAAATCTAGCGCAATGGGGCTTAACGATCCCTTAACTGCAAAGTGTTTAGTCATCTCGTAGCAATGCTAAAACCTATACTATTTTTTTTGTAGGTTTTTCCACAGCAGTTTACTTATATTATCAATAAAGCTTGGGTCTTCTTCTTTCATCGTAAGTAAAATCTGCTTATTCATTTGTGTTTTATTTTGAGCGTAAATCCAACGATTTTTATTAAACTGCTGGGCAAACTCAAGTACACCCGCTTGTAGTTCGTCGTTATTTGCAAACACAGCTTCAACTACTTTGTTCTCTAGCAACTGCTGTGCACCAACCCGCTCTCCTGACATAGCTAGGCGATTAAAGAATGTTTGCGAAATTGCTTTATTCATTATAGGAAACATCGATGGAACAATCGGCACCATTACAGCCACTTCGGGAAAACAAAAAAAGCCTTTGTCTGATTTCATAATTCTAAA
>NZ_JACJDN010000522.1:0-2855 GCF_014163565.1 Pseudoalteromonas sp. SR45-5
CTCCTGGATTGCTCTACCTTCTGCATCCATGCAGTCGTAAATGAGAATTTTTTAACACAGGTAGCGACACGTTTAGCCCCGCAAAATGATTAAGTATTATTGCGGATTGGTTTAATACTTTTTAATAATTAAATAGGCGTTAAGCAAGTTGTAAAAGCCCACACTTGTTTAGCGCCTGCTTGTTTTAGTGCACTAGTAGCTGCGTTTAATGTTGCCCCTGTCGTCATCACATCATCAACAATAGCGACTGTTTTACCGGCCATATCCTGTGTACAAATAAAGGCATTTTTTAAGTTTCTTATACGCTTTGCTTTGGATAGCTCCGACTGAGCTTGTGTTTTTTTATCGCGAATAAGAACATTACTTAGTGGGGCGTAATTAGCTAAACAGGGTTGCCAAACTTGGCTTACCTGATTAAATCCACGAGTAATAAAGCGGCTTTTATGAAGAGGTAAAATAATAAAGGTATCTGGCAAGTTAGGGCTTTGCTCAAAAAACTGCGTTAACTGTTTTTGTATAATTTGCTGCAATGCCTTTTTATAATGAATTTGATTATTAAATTTTAGCCTTTTAAGCCAATGCTCAAAGGGAGGCTGATAAAAAGCGCATGCAAATAATTTATCAAACTCGCAATTAGGAAACATCTCAATAATATCAGGTCGATGCAATAAACTCGTATGCTTACTAAAATCAAACAATGGTAAATCTTCAAGGCAATAATCACATAGCCCTAAAGAGGTCGCAATCGAGTTTTGACACTGCACGCAATAAGAGGGAAATAACCAATTTAAAACGGCTTGTTTCACAGACTCGCTCCTTGCATTGCAATCGCCTTTCTAAACGTTATGATGAGCCTAAGTTTGGTAAAGGTTAGGCAAATATGCAAAATGAGTTAGTGTTATTACATGGTTGGGGAATGAATCAGGGCGTATGGCAGTTAGTACAGCCAGAACTTGAGTTTTTATATTCAGGAAATGTACGTAGCCATGACCTACCTGGGTTTGGTAATAGCGATGTGTGCCCAAGCCCTTATACTTTGCATGATGCAGCAGAAATTTTGAGTAAGCAATTAAAGCCGAAGAGCATTTTAATGGGATGGTCGTTAGGTGGATTATTTGCACTTTATATTGCGAAGCATTGGCCTGAAAAGGTATCTAAAGTTATTTTAATAGCATCGACTCCTTTTTTTGCAGAGGCAGATAATTGGCCTGGAATAAAAGCGAATGTATTGGCGCAGTTTAAAGAGCAGTTAGTTAATCATCGAGAAAAAACAATAGAGCGCTTTTTAGCTATTCAAGCAATGGGTAGCGAGTCGGCGCGTGATGATATAAAGCAGCTTAAACAATTGCTAAATCAGTACAGCGCACCCCAAAGCGATGCCCTGAGTGCTGGTTTAGATATTTTACAAAACGACGATTTACGTGACTTATTTACTCATTGCCCAGTCCCTATTAGAGGAGTATTTGGCCGGCTTGATGCTTTAGTACCTTATAAAGCTATTAGCAAAATGTCAGCACTAAATACTGAGTTTGAATATGAAGTACTAGATAAAGCATCCCATGCACCATTTATTTCTCATAAAAGTGAGTTTTTATCTGTCGTTAAATCAATGCTTTAAAATAGAGCTAAGAATAGCGCTGTTTAAAGCTTTATTTTGAGCAGAACCTGAGCGATAATTAAACAATGTTTATTTGGTGGAGGTTTTAATATGCCAATCGGATCAGTATTTAATAGTGGTATAGAAGGGTTTAATCGAGCTAGCCAAGGTATTGAAAAAGCCAGTGCTGAGATTAACCGTGCCAGTATAGAACAACAAGATGACGCGCAATTAGCGCAGCAACGTCAGCTTACGGCAGCACGCCCTGAAGAGGCGATTACAGCACCAGTAGCACAACCAGCTCGTGTTGATGAAGCGCTTGTTAACTTAAAAGTTGAAGAATTTAATGCCAAGGCAAACACGCAATCAATTCAAACGGCCGATGATGTACTTGGCACGTTAATCGATATTAAAGTTTAGTATTATGAATATTGTCACGCCATTTCCGTCTATCAATATAAACACCGCAAATGTTTATACGGAAACCGCACGGCGTGACAACCAACTACGCGAAGTTATTCCGGCTCCCGCATCTAGTAGCGCAAGTAATACAGAAACCAAAGCGCAAAGTGATGCTGAAAAAGCAAAATTGCCAGGCAGTAGCGATGGTGCGACGTATAACGCAACGGGAAAAATAGCAGACGAAAAGTCAGTTCAGCAGCGCGATGGAAACTCAGAAAATCCTGAGGGCACTGAGCAAGAAAGTGAAGCAATCGAGAAAAAAGAATCTGAGCAAGAAGAGCTGCAATTAGAACAAGAACAACAACAAATTACAGAGCTAAAAGCACGGGATACTGAAGTACGAATACACGAACAAGCACACGCTTCTGTAGGCGGGCAATATGCTGGCTCGCCAAGCTATGAATACCAACGTGGCCCAGATGGTACTAACTACGCAGTTGGCGGAGAAGTACAAATAGATGTATCAGAAATTCCGGGTGACCCGCAAGCGACTATAGACAAAATGCAAACAGTACGCGCTGCTGCATTAGCGCCTGCAGAGCCTTCAGGAGCTGATCGCTCTATTGCCGCAGATGCTACGCAAAAGCTAGCAGCGGCTCAAGCTGAGCTTGCACAACCTGAAAAAGAAGACGACGAAGACGCAAAAAGTAAACTTGAAGCATCATTCTCTAGCGATGAAAGCAGCGATACAAAAACAGCTAAAAGTGACGAGCAAACACGTGATGCCGATGTTGAGGCACGGGCGGGGCGTATTGCTAATTTTTACCAAATGGCTACATCGCCAGCGAGCCAAAGT
>NZ_JACJDN010000523.1:0-2855 GCF_014163565.1 Pseudoalteromonas sp. SR45-5
GGACTTTCTTTTGAATTTTCATTTGAGTTTAATAAATCTTTAGATTTATTAAGTAATATTGAATTTTTTTGCTCTGATTGTTTAAATTCTCTTGATTCTATGAGTGCTTCGGAATTTGAAACGGTTGAACTCTCATCAAATACCAGATTACCTTCTTTCCTATTTAATTTTAATGAAGTGAACTTTATATCATCAAATAAGCCTATTTTAACTTTACTATCTAACATTCCGTTAAAAATAGAATTTGTGTCATTTGAGCTTAACTTTAATTGAAAAAGATAATCTGTTTCATAAACAGGGCTAGAAGTAGTTTCAATTAAGGCATTATCATAATGAAAAACAACCGAGATACCACAAACATTAATTTTAACTTTACTTTTATCTAAAGATATCAATTCTTTGAACTCAAATTCATTAGGTATAAATTTGAAGTTACCTAGGATAAATTCATAAAATTTATTTAACCAATACTCGAAATCTATATCTCTTGAAGAACTAAGCATCGAAGAAATTAAATCTACAGTAGACTTTATTTGTTTACATGATTTAATTGATTGTTCGACAGACCCATTAGTTAATTTAGATTCGCTAATAATGATATTTATTGTAACAATCGCATCAGCATCTATTGAAATATAAATACCTAATAAATCAGATATGTAATTTACAGTCCTTCCTATAGATTTAAATGCATCATCTTCTATTGGTGATTTAAACCAACTCAAATAATCGTCTAAATGCACCCAAAATATTGGTGATAACTTCTTTTTATTCTCAAATAAGTCTTCTAGTAGAGATGCAGCTCCTGCCGTTCCAACCAAATCGTGTGAAAAATTGCCATTACCTACAGATCTTAGCAATGTATCACTACTAAATGAGTTGGAAAGTGTAAATATTTTATCAACTAATAAAGGTACTTTGTCTGGGTGGACTAATTGCCAAGCTCTGAGATCTTGGTTCAAGCTTTTCGTTATATAGTGTGTTTCTTTATCCGTTACTATAGCTAATGAACGTTTACCACTCTCACCCTGTATATATCTTAATACTCTTCTGCTATTTTCTTCATATTCACTACATGAACTCAGTGTTTCTTTACTTAAAAGGAAATCATAGATCACTAACCAATTACATTTACTTAACCCTTTTGCTATCTCATTTTTTAAACCTGTTTGGCTTACCTCTCTACAAAATGAAGTATTTTCATTCAAGTTATTTGCTTTCATAAAAGCTTTGTGAAAAAGCCGACTAGTGCTGTTCTGAACATGGTTATTCATTGAAAATTGAGTTTTTCTAGCAACAGGATCTGAAGGTACTTTTCTAAATGCACAATATTCCCAATTCAAACCGTCATACTCTCTTTCAATATATTCAGGCGCAATCGTTGCAATCTTATTATGAATAAATAAAGGATCAAAGTTATAAATTAAATCGACTTCTCCATCTTCAACCTCATTGATATCATTTATAATTCTAATTTTAATATTGGTATCAACTTTAGATGAATCAAAACTTTCACATATAGTTTGGTATATTGAATCAAGAGCAGTCCTATTACTACAATTGAAAGCAAGTGACAGAAAAAGCTCTTCTTCATGGTTATCCGCAATCTTAAGAAGCTCTTCATAAACAGCCAAAAGGTGTTTATATGAAAATAATCCAACACATAGGATTTGCAAATGATGTCTTTCATTTGGATACGTTTCCAAAAATTTATTTGCTGTAGCATTAACTACGGATCTAATTTCACTATCGCTGATAGAATTTTGTGAGGTGCTCAGTTTTCCAAACTCAAAATAACCCGAATTAGATTGAGTAGAGACTAAATCTTCGAAACCATTTTCTTTACTTTTCTTGAGATAAAAACTCTTCCCATGGTTTACTAGTAAGTCTTTAAATAACTTAGCTAAAACACCGTCGCTCTTATTTGCAATACTTAATGATTTTTTATTATATTGTTCCGCAATTGCGTTAATCATCGAGTTTCTATTACTTTGCATTAGTAAACTAAATGGTGACCAAGGTAGGTAAACACTATAACTTGTACTCTCTGTTATATTAATTGTGTGGGCGGAAATTAATTCATAAACTAACTCATTTGCCTTTTCCCTATTTATCTTTAAAAGATAAATAGACTGGAAAACCTCTTCCAGTGCTAATTCTAAATCAATTACATTTCCACAAAGAGGTTTTTCTAATATTTCTTTAATAGATAACTGCCATTGCTTATAAAAATATAGAAACTTATCTTGTATTTGTTCAAATTCGACATCGCTTAAATATTGATGACTTTTAAGCTGAAATAATAAGTCGCTAAATGCTTTAGATTCGTTATCTGTTTTTTTAACTAAATTACCCTTTTTTATATTAGGACTTATAGCTGAAAACATATGAATATTATTTATTGTGGGTGTACTTTCTGAGCTTTTAACGAACAATGGATCCAAAGAAAGTGTATTTCTATGGAAAAAACCTTTTCTTTCTGTAACCTTAGGGAAATCTAGATATTTAGACGATTCGAAACCAAATGGATTAAAAGCCCACCTTAATTCCCAACTATTTACTGGGGCCTCATCTTCTGATGAACGCCTAATTATTCGAAAGTGAAGTTCATTGGCAACCTTACTGTCTCCATATTTTCTATTTTTCCGATCAACTGATGCAGCAAAATTCTCGTTGAATGAGCTTCCAAATTCAACTTTAAAATTATCACCAAACTGAGACCAAAAAGTAGTGAGATCTTTATATTCATTGTTAAAATAATTTAAAGCATACCAGTTTTTTCTTTCTAAACTTTTTCGAGTTCTATCTTTTGCCAGACTTAAGATAATAATGTCGTCTCCAACATCATTCAAAAG
>NZ_JACJDN010000524.1:0-2841 GCF_014163565.1 Pseudoalteromonas sp. SR45-5
CCGCCAATTGGCGGTTTTTTTATTTGTAGCGTTAGCTCACTTTAAAATAAGCTCGCAAAGTTAAAACGAGAAGCTAACTTTAGTATAGAAGTATCGGCCTCTAGGGTTGTGTACACCTGAAGCATAACCGTATAGATCAGCGTCGCCATCACCAATTGCAAATGGTGGCTCTTCATCAAATAAGTTATTTACACCTAGCGATACTTTAGTTGAGTCAGTAACACGATAAGATGTTTGTAAATCTACCAATGTTTGCGAATCAACCATACGTGATGTATTGCTATCAAAGTCTAAATTACCGTCAAAATCAATATCTGGGGTATCTTCAAACTCACCTACATAACTGATGTTTACGTTTGTATTAAACTCGCCAATTTCCCAGTTTGTAGAGAAAATCCAGCGGTGCTCTGGATAGCCATACTCACCGGTGTAATCGCGGCCATCTTTTTCAAATTTATCTTGGTATGCCCATTCTAAATTAAATTTCAATAAACCTAAGTCATCAAGTGAGTGATTGTAGTTAGCTGAAACATCGACCCCAGATACTTCTTGCGAAGAAACGTTTTCAAATGTGCTGTAAATTTTTTGAATTGTTCCTAAGCTATCGCCACCTGTAGGTGTTAAGCGCACACATACAGTACTATCTTGGTTATTACACTCAGAGTTATAAATTGGACCAAACTCTTGCTCATCAATTTTGTTATCTTGAGTGATGCTCCACACATCGACACTTAAACCAAACTCAGCAGAAGGCGCCCAAATAAAGCCGACATTCCATGATTCTGATTCTTCAGCTTCAAGGTCAGGGTTACCAGCAAATTCAATGTTGTAATCAAGTGCATCACAATCAAGGCCTGTTGCCTCACATCGGTATGTATCTACAAAGAATTGGCTTTCTTGAGATGGACCCAAACCAACTTGTGCCAAAGAAGGCGCTCTAAAGCCTTGTGCCCAAGAGCCACGCACTGTGATTTCATCAGTAGGCGCCCAGCGAAGAGCTACTTTAGGGTTTGTTGTTGTACCGAAGTCACTGTAGTCATCGTAACGGCCAGCAAGTTGTAGCTCTAAATTATCAGCAAGAGGGATAGAAAACTCGACATAGGCTGCGTATTGTTCACGATCTGCAGATGCAGATACAGACTCTGTGCCAAATATTAAACCACGTTGAAATTGATCATCTGGAATGTCATTAACGTCTTCTTCACGGTACTCAATACCTGCAGCCATCATTACTACATCATCGCCAAAACTAAATGCTTCACCTGTAATGTTTGCATCAAAGGAAGTCATGTGAGACTCACCACGACGCACTAAGCTTGTTGTAATACGATCAATTACAGCAGGGTCGTTGTATGTGCCACCAAATGGATTGTAGTTTCCTGCATCAATTTCTTGTTGTAAGAAATCAGTACGTACCCAACCTTGTGTTCTATCACCTGTTTGCAGAGATTTACTACGGCCTTTTTGTACAGCGGTTTCCCAGCTCCAGTCATTAAACTCACCTCTAAGCCCTGCAACAAAGCGAAGAGTATCTGATTCAATATCCCATTGGCGTGCGCCAGCATCAACTGTACGGTAACGACCAATTTGAATGTCTTCACCAAATGGATTGTTAGGGTGGCTAGCTGGGACAGTTAAGCCTGCATCTTCATCAAGTGGAGTAGGGGCTCCGGCCGCAACAGACGTATTGTGCTGTACTGCCATTTCTAAAAAGCCCGTAATGCCATTATCAAAGTTATATTCAAATTGAGAAATAGCACCCACGCGTTCAGACGCTGGTGCGATATAACCGTAGGGGCCGTAATCAAATAAACAACTGCCGCTTGAAGTTGCATTTTCAGCAGGACAAGCCGGATCAATTGTTTTAACACCGTCTACATAAAAATATCCAGGGAAGCCACGAGATGAGCGAAAATCTTCACCACCATAAGGTGATTGATTTGCTGTACCTAAGCTGCCCATTTCATCAGAAGAAAGAGATGTATTTTTAAAGTAATCGATAATAACTGACGCGCTACTTTTCTCGCTAGTAGTACCCCATACTAAACTTGCTGTTGTTTCTTCATAATTGGGACCATTAGTACCACCGTAGCCCAAATTAACTTCAACACCGTCAATGTCTTTTTTCAAGATTACGTTTACCACACCGGCCACTGCGTCTGAGCCGTAGATAGCTGAAGCACCATCTTTTAGTATATCGATTCGCTCAATGGCAGAAACTGGGATACTGTTAATATCTACAAATGAGTTTGTGATACCTTCGGCAAATGCACTAATAGATACACGACGGCCATTGATTAGTACGAGCGTAGCATCAGCACCTAAGCCACGTAAACTAACAGCAGCAGACCCATTTGCAGTTGAGTCTTGGTTGTTACCACGTGTTGAGAAAGTACCGCTACCCGCGACAGGCATTCTTTCGAGGAGTTGTTGTAGGTTGTCATAACCCATGTTCTCAATATCAGCTCTTGCGATTGATTGAACCGGAGAAGGTCCTTCGATATCTGAACGTTTGATTCGTGAGCCAGTTACTTCAATGCGCTCTACTTTTTTAGCTTCTTCAGCAGCGTAAGTTGTTGTTGTAAAACCTGCTGAAAGTGCGATTGTAGCACCTGCAATTAAGCTAGGTGTAAATGCAGTTGATTGCTTCATCCTTAAGTCCTTGTTGATATGTTATAAATTTAGTTGCTCTATACCAATCCTTTTTAAATTGTTAAATAAATCCCATATTTAAGCGGATTGATATAACAAGCGACGACATTAATATCATGTAACTTAAGTGTTAGCAATTAGACTGAAATGTGATTTTAGTATGGTTTTTTGTGTGTTTTTGGATGATTT
>NZ_JACJDN010000525.1:0-2834 GCF_014163565.1 Pseudoalteromonas sp. SR45-5
CTTACAACAAACTCTTTGTCTTGTTCTACAAATAAACCTGTTACTAGCGCATTTTCAATAATCATAGCGTAACGCGTTGAACGTATACCACCAAAACTAGCAGTATCTTTATCAAGCCCTAACGATTTAGTGAAACTTCCATCGCCATCCCCAAGCATTGTAATTTCTTGCGCGTTTTGTGAGTCACCCCATGCTTTCATAACAAATGCATCATTAACTGATACACAGTAAATAGCATCAACACCTTTTGCTTTAATTTTATCAGCAAGGGTAATAAATTCAGGTAAATGGGCATTTGAACACGTTGGTGTAAACGCACCAGGAACTGCAAATAACACGACTTTTTTACCTTCAAACAATTCTTTATTTGTAAGAGATTGCATACCGTCGTCAGTTAATTGCGTTAACGTCACTGCTGGTAATTCTTGGCCTTGCTCAATCATGGTAATTCCTTGAAAAGATTAATACAGAATAAGTAACAATCGTACTACGTAGCCTACTACTATGTATAAAAAGTACGGCTAACTTAGTAGCTCAAAACAGCCTACCATAGAACGAAGAATACGCGCTGTATTAAGGTAAATTCAAATCATTTATAAAACTTGAAAAATCATTACCTAGCTTTTCATCTCGCAGACTGTACTCAACAATTGCTTTTAAGTAGCCTAACTTATCTCCACAATCGTGAGAGCGACCACTCATATGAAATGCTTCAACGGTTTCTTGTGCCATTAATGCGTCAATAGAATCTGTAAGTTGTATTTCACCGCCAGCACCTACAGACGTTTTTGCAAGTAGAGGCCAAATGTTCTTACTCAGTACATATCGCCCTACAACAGCTAGGTTAGAAGGCGCTAAATCTGCATCAGGTTTTTCAACCATTGCTTTTATTGCAGCACTTTTGCCTGGCATTAGATCAACCCCATTAATATCCGCAATACCATATTTACTAACGTCTTCTTTAGCTACTGGCTCAAGCATTATTTGGCTTGCTTGAGTTTCTTTAAAGCGTTTAATCATGGCCGCTAAGTTTTCAGTTTCTTGATCCGCAGTATAGGCATCAAGTATCACATCAGGCAGGAGCACAACAAAGTTGTTATCACCAACTATTGGTTTAGCGCATAAAATAGCATGCCCTAGCCCTTTAGCTTCACCTTGGCGTACACTCATAATAGTTACATCATTTGGACAAATAGAGCGAATTTCATCTAATAAAGCTCGTTTAACACGCTTCTCAAGAGTCGCTTCTAGTTCATAACTTGTATCAAAGTGGTTTTCGATTGCATTTTTAGAGCTATGCGTAACTAACACAATATCTTTAATACCAGCGGACACACATTCGCTGACAATATATTGAATTAGAGGCTTATCGACTATTGGGAGCATTTCTTTTGGGATAGCTTTTGTCATAGGGAGCATTCTCGTCCCTAAGCCAGCTACTGGAATTACAGCTTTCATATCTGTCCTTAGTGATTAAGTTTGTAAATAATATCAATTCGCTTAATTAAGTGATCTATTTTTAGGATGGAAAAACGTGTTGATAGCTAGGCAAAAAATTCGCTACTTAGTTGTTCTAAATGAGAATTTTTTAACACAGGTGCGACACGTTTAGCCCCGCAAAATAATTAAGTATTATTGCGTATTGGTACAAACTAGCAGATACAAAATAGATACCAGCTGAATAAAGTTACCTCTTTTGAAGAAGTAAATTTGAAGCTGTTTATTAAACAGAGACTCTACATTTTTGGTTATTTAAAATGAGCAGATAAGTTATGAAGTTTATTAATGATTTTGTTGTGGGGTGAGATTACATTAGCTAAACGAAAAAAGCCTGGGTTTGCTATAAATAACAAACCCAGACCAATAAATTTCTAACTAAAGGTCGCGTTACAAAACCTTTTTATAATTAAAGACCTGCACGCTCTTTAATTACTGCAATAAGCGGTGAGCTGGCAAAATTCCCTTCAGCCCAAGCAATATCAGCACCATCTGTTAACGCACTTTTTGATAAGTTTTTAACTATATACTCACCAGTATCTACTGCATTACTAGCAACAGCATGACGTAATAAGTTATTACCATTACATTGTACTGCATCATAAATATTACGAATTTTTACACGAGAGCTTTTAAGCTTGCTGCGTAATCGGTTTTTATCGTCTGCCGCAATATATTCACAAATAGATACTGCTAATTGATCTTCAGCATTTACAGGTGCTGTATACGAAAACGAACTAACAGCTACAACGGCAGTAAGTGCAACTAGCTTTGGTAATTTAAACATGACAAACCCTTTATAATACTTTGTTCTTATATAGACTATCGAATATTATATCAATCTATCAAAATTTACGCAATAATGTTAACGTTCTTTATATAAAGTTACGAATTTATAACTAGATAAATTCTTGTCATCCGGATGGTTTTCTTGCTCTTCTTTCACGTACCAATTAGCAACTTTATTGTAATCTGGAAACTGTGTATCGCCTTTAACATCTAAATCAATAAAAGTTAGATACAGGCGTTCTGCTTTTGGTAAAAATTGCTCATAGATATTACCACCACCAATAATCATTACTTCTTCAGCAGTAGTAACGAGTTCTAATGCGGCATCTGGCGTAGTTACTACTTCAATACCCTGTGCAGTATATTCGCTGTTTCGAGTAATAATAATATTACGGCGCCCAGGTAATGGACGGCCTATAGACTCAAAAGTTTTACGACCCATGATCACAGGCTTACCCGTAGTGACCTTTTTAAAATGCTGAAGATCTGCAGGTAAATGCCATGGCATTTTATTATCTAGACCAATTACACGGTTATTTGCCATTGCT
>NZ_JACJDN010000526.1:0-2823 GCF_014163565.1 Pseudoalteromonas sp. SR45-5
CAAGGTAAGTTTGGTGCTTTTGTAGGGTGTTGCATTGCACGTTTATTTAAAAAGCCAATATTAATTAAGGTAGGTAACTCTAACCAACATATGGATTTTAAAGCGTTAAGATCTAAAAAAATTGTTGGGTCAATAATGGCTAATTTTGTGCTAAAAACTAACCCCACCATAGTCGCTATATCGGGTGTTATCGCACAAAACTGTAAAGAGTTCGGCTTTAAAAATATTATTAATATACCTAACAGTATTGATAAAAGTTTGATTAATGATGACAGCTCATTTACTGACAGTAAAAACGATTCTGTAATAAATCTTTTTTATCATGGCAGGTTAGAGCAAATTAAAAAAGTAGATGTACTAATGGAGGCGTTTGCATTGCTTACTAAAAAGCATGATCAAGTGCATTTTCATTTAATAGGCAGTGGTAGTGCGCTACCTGCAGCAAAAAAGTATATTGAAGCAAACAACTTGCAAAGCAAAATAACATTTTATGGTGAGGTTAACGACCCGGTAAACTTTATCAAGCAATTTGATATTTTTGTTAATGCTTCTGAGGCAGAAGGATTTTCGAACTCATTGCTTGAGGCTTTGTTAGCTGGAAAAGTGCTAGTGTCGACACCTGTAAGTGGGGCAAGCGATGCTATTTTTACAGATAAAAACGGTTATATTGCTACAGGTTTTAGTGCGGCTGAAATTGCTAAAAGTACAGAAGATGGTATTGCACTACACTATAAAAATAGTGGTGAAGTACAGGTTTTTTCTGAGCAATTAATAGCAGCTAACTTTACAGTAGATGTAATAGCTAAAGAATACATTAAACTTTATAAAAAATTACTTGGAGCTTCTTAGATGAAGGTTTTAATAGGGATGACGCGTTCGGATACTATAGTATCTGGTTCATTTAAACATATTTGCCAAATAGGCGAAAAGTTTAGAGACGAAGGTGCCGAAGTTGTATACGCACTAGGTGGCAACGGCGATGCTATAACTAAATTACGAGCGGCTGGTTTTAAAGTGCATGCTTTAACTAATTTAAAAAGAGATTTAAGCCCGCTAAGCGATATTTGGTCATTGTTAAAATTAATATGGCTTATTATTTCAGAAAATCCGCAAGTTTGTTCTTGGCATACGGCTAAAATAGGTGCGCTTGGGCGTATAGCTGCAATGCTTACTTTTAAACGCTCTTATTATGTGCCTCATGGTGTGCCTTTTGTCAATACACCTGAAAATAAAGGCTTTAAAAAATATGAGCGACTTGAAAAGTTACTATCTTATTTACCTTCAAAAATAATAGGTGTGTGCGAGTTCGATAAAAATGAATATTTACGAATAGGCGTGCCCGACAAAAAGCTGTTGGTTATACGTAACGGTATGCTCGGCAAATTTAACGATACGTGGGAGCTAACCGATAAACCCGTTAATTTTATAACCGCAGCTCGTTTTGAAGATCAAAAAGACTACACTACGCTCGCTCAAGCGTGTGGTTCTTTATTAAGTCAAGGTAAACCCTTTACTTTAAGCATATATGGCGATGGCCAGTACGAAGCTAAAGTAAAACAGTTGTTTGCTCACTTTCCTGAAGGGGTAATAAACTTTTGTGGCGTTGTTGACAACTTTGCTGAAAAACTAACTCAAGCTGATGTATTTATACTTTCTAGCTTTTGGGAGGGCTTACCACGAAGTATTATTGAGGCTATGGCGTGTAATAAAGCGGTAATTGCATCTGATGTTGGTGGCTGCTCTGAGCTAATAATAGAGGGTGAATCGGGCTATTTAATCCCTATTCGTGATGCATCTAAAATGACTATTGCTATGAGTGAATACATTAATAACAAAGCCAAAACAGTGTCACATGGTGATGTTGCTTACACGCTATATAAGCAGAAATACTCGTTACCTGTAATGCTGGAAAGCTACGCAAAACAATATGGCGTAATAAAAAGTGGTGTAAATAATTAATATGCCTATTAAATTATCACTTATATGCCCTGTTTATAAAGTAGCTGAATTTATACCTGATTTAATGAAAAGCTTACTGCAAGGTGTTAATAGCGACCAAGTTGAGATTATTTTTGTTGATGACTGCTGCCCTGAAAATTCAATAAGCCTGTGCGAAAGCTTTATTTTAGAGCATAAATCAAACATAAAATTTAATTCAACAATAATTAAGCAACCCATTAATAAAGGCCAAGCTGCTGCCCGTAATGCCGCATTGCTCATTGCAAAAGGTGAGTATATTGGCTTTATAGATTCTGACGATGCACTTGCCTCTAATTACTGGGATTTACTCTCAGCTTATGTAACTGAACTAAAGCACGATATAATTGAATTTAGCTTTGAAGAGTTTACTTCTGTTTTGCCAGCTAGTGCTTCTTCGGCAATAGTAGAATTAGAGTCATCAAATTTAAACCCGTTCTACAGTGGTTTTTTTGTTTGGACTCGCTTATACAGAAAAAGTATGTTGAATGGACTTACTTTCCCCGAAGGTATGATTTACGAAGATGTTTTTTATAATGTCCAGGCTTTTTCGAAGGCAAGTACAACAGTGAAAATATCATCTGTTTTGGTTTATTACAGAAAAAGGGTGGGTTCTACAACTAGCATACGCACTTCTACTTATTCTCATTTATTACTCAACTTAGTTAACTCAGTTAAAGACACTATTGAGCTTTTCGATCGTAAAAACATTGTTACTGCTGAGGTTGCTAGGTTTTCTTTACTAACAGTATTAAAAGGTTCTAAAATTAAAAATAGGAAAGACAGACATCTATTCTATAGGCAATGCTTAAAAATAAATGATTCGTTTAAACCTTTGTTCCTTAA
>NZ_JACJDN010000527.1:0-2821 GCF_014163565.1 Pseudoalteromonas sp. SR45-5
TCGGCAATGGTCCTGGAGTATTTGAAATGTCACTTGGCAGTTCAGCTCCTTACAGTCACCCTCATAATTCATTAATTGAAATTTTAAATGAATGGGGTCTTATCGCCCTTATATGTATTTTAACCGCTGTTTTTACAACATTTAAAAAAGCGATAACACATTTAAAAAAGCATAAAAAAGACATCATTACTGAAAGCCTCTTTTATTCTTTTGCTATAGGAATTACATACTCACTATTTTCTGGTGTGCATGTAATGCCGGTTTCGCAAACACTCTTATTTATAATGTGGGGGTTGCTACTTGGTAGAGTTGATAAAAAAAGAGGCCAAAGCATTTCAATAAATAAAGACTTAAAAGCTTTAGTAACCATTTTATTTGTTTTTGCATGGTACCTTTACTTACAAAAAGCGATAAGTATTTATAATAACATTAACCCTGATAAGGGCTATATTTACGGACCTAGATTTTGGTCCGTTGGGCAACGATTTTAAAGCACCCAACTTTTCTACCAAGAATCATTAGTTTAAGTTATGCTTATAATAATGAAGTTTTAAACCAAATTCAGCTGGGTACTCTTAATGGCAAAAAAACAACAAGATAAAGGCCTCGATACTTTTCAGTGGGTCGGTGTAAGTGCACGAGGGAAAAAACTTGAAGGCGAACTTACAGGAAATAGTATTGCATTAGTAAAAGCTCAACTTCGTAAACAAGGTATAACACCTTCAAAAGTAAAGCGTAAAGCAAAACCACTGTTTGGTATTCAAAGTGTTCAAAAGGTAACCCCTAAAGATATAGCACTACTTACTCGCCAAATTGCGACTATGTTGATGGCGGGAGTTCCTTTAATACAGGCCATTGAAATGATTGGCTCTGGCTCGACCAATAAAAGTGTCGCCAAATTAATGGAAACTATTGCTGATGAAGTAAAAGCGGGACAACCACTATCTACAGCACTTAGAAAACACCCACGTTATTTTGATGATTTATATTGCGACCTTGTAGCCTCTGGCGAGCAATCTGGTGCACTTGATAAAATATTTGACCGAGTTGCTTTGTATAAAGAAAAGTCCGAAGCGCTAAAATCAAAAATTAAAAAAGCGATGTTCTATCCTATTTCAGTATTAGTAATTGCCGGCATTGTAACCTCAATACTATTAATATTTGTAGTGCCGCAGTTTCAAGATATATTTGCAGGTTTTGGGGCAGAGCTTCCTGCATTCACTTTGTTTGTTATTGGCATATCAGACTTTATGCAAGCATATTGGTGGATGATACTAATCGCTATTGTAGCTTTTGGATACGCTTTTAAAGAAGCCAAGCTTAGAAGTTTAAAACTCAGAGATGCAACCGACCGAGCTATACTTAAACTCCCAGTTATAGGCATGATTTTAAACAAAGCAGCAGTTGCTCGCTATGCACGAACTCTTTCGACTACGTTTGCTGCAGGTGTGCCTCTGGTTGATGCGCTTGACTCTGCCGCAGGGGCTTCCGGCAATGCAGTATATCGTTATGCCATTTTAGATATTAAAGTTGAAGTGAGCTCTGGTAATCAAATGAACTGGGCAATGCGTAACTCAAAAATATTCCCTGATATGGTAATACAAATGGTTGCAATTGGTGAAGAATCTGGCTCACTAGACGGCATGCTCGCAAAAGTAGCAACTATTTATGAGCAAGAAGTAGATGATGCAGTAGATGGCCTTTCAAGCCTACTTGAGCCACTTATTATGGCCGTACTAGGTGTACTTGTTGGTGGCTTGATTGTTGCGATGTACTTACCTATTTTCCAATTGGGCTCTGTTATTTAATTACTAAAAATAACAATTTACAGGAAATAAAAGAGAGGCTTACTTTTTTGATAAGGTATGGCTATTAATGTCTTCTCATTTACTCTCTTTCACTTCTCTATGTGATAAATACTTCACTTAATTTTTAGACACTTAATCTTTTAGAACAGTTTTCAGGTAACATAATGCAAAGTATTATTGAAGTAATGCAAAGCCAGTTGTGGTTTTATTTAACCACTATTGGCTTAATTAGTTTATGTATTGGTAGTTTTTTAAATGTGGTTATTTATCGCTTACCACTGATGATGCAACGTGAGTGGCAAAGCGAATGCCGCATATTGCTAGATGATGAGCTTACAGCTAATAAATCTAAACAAGCCAATATCAATAAGCCTTTTAACTTAGTAAAACCCAACTCTACCTGCCCTAAATGCAAAACAGCCATTAAGCCTTGGCAGAATATTCCTATTATTAGTTGGTTAATACTTAAAGGTAAATGCGCAAGCTGCAGTAATCCTATTTCGGTCCGATACCCTGCTGTAGAGCTAATTACTGCCCTATTAAGTTTAATTGTTGCCTATAGCTTTGGTGCGACCGAGCAAGCCCTTTTATATATTTTTGTAACGTGGATATTGGTAGCTCTGACCTTTATTGATATTGACCACATGTTACTGCCAGATCAACTTACACTTCCGCTAGTATGGCTTGCACTTATTGCTTCTGTAATGGGTTACACAATTACACCTACAGATGCCATTATTGGTGCGGCTTGCGGTTATTTAAGTTTGTGGAGCGTGTTTTGGCTATTTAAGTTATTAACCGGTAAAGAAGGCATGGGTTATGGCGATTTTAAGTTGCTTGCTGTATTTGGGGCGTTACTTGGCTGGCAGTCATTGCTTACTATTATTCTGCTTTCGAGCGTAGTAGGTGCCATTATAGGTATTGCGCTGTTGAGCATACAAGGTAAAGACAAAGCGACCCCTATCCCTTTTGGCCCTTATTTAGCGATAGCAGGCTGGATCACCATGCTTTGG
>NZ_JACJDN010000528.1:0-2821 GCF_014163565.1 Pseudoalteromonas sp. SR45-5
GCCTGATTTAATAAATAGGCTAAATATGAACTTAGTGTTTTTAGCCACGGTGAAAAAGGGTAATCTCTAGTTATTGAGTCTACTCGGTTAAAAGTATTGCATTGTCATTTTATAGCCTCTAGATTTGATAATTATACTATTGTAAAAGTATTTTTTTATAAAGCTTAAAGCAGCAGGTGTCTTTGAATGGTAAAAATAACTACTTAGCATTATACTAAGTAGGAATATTTAAATAATTCCTATCACACAATTTAGCGAGATATAGATGAAAGAAGTCCGATCTTTTATTAAAACAGCATCATTAACAGAGCTTGAAAAAGCTCAACAGCTTATCAATGATGCAATTTCAAAATATACCCAGCAGCAAAAAGCGAAACAGGAAGTTTTGGATCTTTTAAAAGAAAAAGGACTTACGCTAGAAGATTTACAAGATGGAGCATCAGACAAGCGCACTAAAGTTAAGCCTAAGTACCGCATGGAACTTAATGGTGAGACTATTGAATGGACTGGCCGAGGCCGTCGTCCTAAAGCGTTTGAAGGTGTTGAGCTTGAAAAGTTTTTAGCTTAAAGCTAAATATAAGAGAAGCTTCGGCTTCTCTTTTTTGTTTACCCCTCAATAAAATATAATTAAAGTCTAAATGTCATAGCAGTAATTTGCTAAAATCCGCTTATTAAAATCTATTTGTTTTCCCATGAGCTATAAACTAAGACCTTACCAGCAAGAAGCCGTAGAACGCACTGTTTTACACTTTAGAAAGAGTAATGATCCTGCCGTTATTGTACTACCAACCGGCGCAGGTAAGAGTTTGGTTATTGCTGAACTTGCGCGTATAGCTAAGCAAAAAATATTAGTGCTTGCTCATGTAAAAGAGCTGGTAGAGCAAAATTCGCAAAAATATAAAAGTTTTGGTTTAGAGGCGAGTATATTTTCAGCAGGCTTAAAAGAAAAATCATTAAACCATCAAGTAACCTTTGCCAGTGTGTGCAATCGCTTTCCCGTAATTTAAATAAATTAAATGAGCATTATTCATTACTTATTATTGAAGAATGCCACAGTAAATGAGGATGAAAAGTGAGTACGGTAAAGTAATAAACAGTTTAAAAGAGTATAACCCTCAGTTAAAAGTATTGGGTTTAACAGCAACACCTTATCGGTTAGGGATGGGGTGGATATACCACCACCATTATCATGGTTTTGTTAAAGGTACTCAAGAAAGTCCGTTTAAAAGTTGTATTTTTGAATTGCCGCTCAGGTAAATGATCAAACATAATTATTTAACGCCGCCTAACGAAGTTGATGCAGCAATTAGCCATTATGATTTTTCGTCCTTAGATAGCAATGCATTTGGGCAATATACGACTGATGACATGAATGCGCTTTTAAAAAACAGTGAGCGCGCAACGCAGGCTATATTACAGCAAGTAATTCAATACAGTGAAGAGCGCGAAGGGGTTATGGTTTTTGCCGCCACGGTAATGCATGCCCAGGAAATATTAAGCTACTTGCCAGCTCATCAAAGTGCATTAGTAACAGGTGATACGCCAAACACTGAGCGCGATAAAATCATTAAGCAATTTAAAGCTAAGCAATTAAAGTATTTAGTTAATATTTCGGTATTAACTACAGGGTTTGATGCGCCACATGTCGACTTTATAGCTATTTTAAGACCTACAGAATCGGTTAGTTTATATCAACAAATTGTGGGGCGAGGTTTAAGGTTATCTGAATCGAAAACAGATTGCTTAGTAATAGATTATGCTGGCAATGGTTTTAATTTATTTCACCCAGAAGTAGGTGATAAAAAAGGCGATAGTGATAATGAACCTGTGCAGGTACTTTGCCCAGGTTGTGGGTTTGCAAATATATTTTGGGGTAAAACAGACTCCACTGGCAAAGTAATAGAGCACTTTGGCAGGCGTTGCCAAGGCCTGTTAGAAGATGATGAAGGTACAAAAGAGCAGTGCGATTATCGTTTTAGGTTTAAAGAATGTGAGCAGTGCGGCGCCCAAAATGACATTGCGGCACGTAAATGCCATGATTGCGGCGCGGTAATGGCCGACCCTGATGATAAGTTACGTAATGCATTAAACTTAAAAGACGCACTTGTGCTTCGATGTAGTGGGTTATCGGTAACTCTAATTAAAGATGAACTTATTAAAGTAACGTATTTTGATGAAGATGGCGCAAGTTGCGATGAGGTATATAACCTCGCAAATAAGGGCGGGCAATTTATATTTAATAAGCAATTTGGTCTACGAGTAGGACTTGGACAAACACCTATTAATTTTAAAACTGCAGCGCAAGTAGTAAGCGCACAATTTGAATTAGTACCACCAGATTTTGTTATTGCACGAAAAAGCAAAAAGTATGGTTGGAAAGTGGCTGATAAGCTATTTGACTATAAAGGCAATTTTAGGAAGGCAAATCAGTTAAGCCGTTAAGCTTAACTGATAGGGTGCATTGAACTAATACAATTAAAAGGCAACTAAGCCTCGTCACCGTCCATTAATCCCCAGCCGTCACCATATCCATTAAAGCTATTAGCAATGCTTTCAATGTATTGCTCAGCTTGGCCTAAAAGGGTGTGCTCTGGCACCATTTGTACTTGAGTGATTACTTCCCAAACGCCAGTGTCTTTACATTTTTCAAGCTCAGCATTTTGAACTAATGCATCAGAGACTATTTCTTTAGCAAATTTTTCAGCATCGGCTTCTTGTTCAAATAAAATAAAAAAATCGACTTGGTGCATTTTATTTAAATCAATGCCAGCAGCGGCTATTTCGGCTAAAAGTTGGCCGTTATCATCATCAGGGAATTGCA
>NZ_JACJDN010000529.1:0-2798 GCF_014163565.1 Pseudoalteromonas sp. SR45-5
AAAAAACAACGTGAGAACCTGCAGCCACATTACTAATAAACTGCCACTTCCGGTCTCCCATAATTTATTGAGTCCGGTAAAAGGAAGTGTTGCTAAAAAACCGAGAGAAATAACTGATAAAACAGGCAATAAAAACTTAATTAAAGTTTGTAGTAAAAAAGCGATATTATCTTCAATGTTCAAAAGCTTTCTAAATATGACACTCGCAAAGGCAAATGCGAGCGTTAAGGTTGGGATCCAAAACCATTCATTTCTTAGTAGCTCAGAGAAAAATTCTATATCTAAAATATCAAATAAAGCCGCACCTAAATTTAGAATTCCCCAAAAAATAAGTACAAACAGCCAGCATTCTCCAAATATTATAAAATTACGCCAAGAGAGCTTAAATAAACGACTGTAACTAACATTTTCTGAGCTACCAAATTGTTGTATGTACATAAGGCCTTTAAAGCCAGCTATTAAACTAGTAAAAATAAAAACTGACATTAAAGTGTTATTACTTACGTACTCTTGAGGCTCTTGCTGAAAGCCAACATACGCCCCCAATAAAGATAACAACAAGGAAAAAGGAAGGATTAAAAGCAACGACGTTTTTATATTATTTTTATTAACGGTCATTAGCATTAATAAAGGAAAGCTCATAGAAAATGTAATAAGTGAGACTAACCATGTAGGGCTTGTTGCTGGCCACACATTATTTTCTATACTGCTATACAAAAGGGTAAGAGCAATAGCCTGTAATACGGCAAGTATAATTATAAAAGATTTTGGTAACTGACTATCCATATCTGTTCTCAACAATGGTTTTAGTCAGTTTGCGTTATTCGTTCCTATTTTACAATTGCTTCACATTTTCAAATAAAATGCTTTGCATAGGGCTATATAATCAGCAGTGTAGGTATTATCTAAGTTTCTAATACACAGAATTGATGTTTCTATATCGCTTTTTACGTAGCTAAATGCCATTAAACTGCGGCTAATATCTTTATTGGGCGTGGCTTTTACTTGGCAATGAGTATTTAAATAAAGCCCATTTTGAGTAGCAAGCTCAATAAATAATGCACCTTCAACGCTTGGGAGTATTAAGCTAAAGCGAGAGCGGCTATGGCTTAAACGTTTAAACGCATTTATTAACTCTTCAAAACTTAAGCCGTCGGTATGGCGTGCGGTATTACGCGCAGCATTATAGCCTTTTAAACTGTGATTAAAATACGGTGGATTAGAGATAACAACATCAAATTTAACTTCACTACTAAAGCTTTGAATAGTTTGGTGCTTAATACTTATTGTTGGCCACGGACTATTAGCTACATTTTGTAATGCTTGGGTATAGGCGCTTTCGTCAATTTCTACCGCAGTTATATCAAGCTCATTACTGCGCTGCTTACACATTAATGCTAGTAAGCCGGTGCCAGTGCCTATATCAAGTAATGACTTTGCACCGCTTAAATTAGCCCATGCGCCAAGCAAAATGCCATCGGTAGAAACTTTCATTGCACAGTGGTCGTGTTCAACTTTAAATTGTTTAAATACAAAACCAGACATTTTTTCACCTTTTCATTCACCAAGCGCAGCATAGCGCGTATAATCAGGGTAATTGTCCCTTATTTTAGACACTCTATGCAATTTTCTGAATTTGATCTTGATAACAAGCTACTCGATGCCATTAATAAAATGGGCTACGAGACGCCAACCAGCATTCAACAACAAGCTATTCCTGAAGCACTACAGGGGCGCGATATTTTAGCATCTGCGCCTACTGGTACAGGTAAAACAGCGGCATTTTTAATTCCGGCTATTCAGTACTTACTGGATTTCCCACGTCGTGATCCTGGTTTTGCGCGCGTCCTCGTTATGACCCCGACTCGTGAGTTGGCTTATCAAATTCATGAACAATGTGAACTGCTAGCTAAACGCACACACCTAAAAATTGGTGTAGTAACAGGCGGTATTAACTACGGCACGCATAAAGAAATTTTTGAAAAAAATAATGATATTTTAATCGCCACACCAGGTCGATTAATGGAATACCTAGAAACCGAAAACTTTCATGCTGAACACGTAGAAATGCTTATTATCGATGAAGCAGATCGCATGTTAGACATGGGTTTCAAAAAAGAAATGAGCCGTATTTGTGACGAAGCTAAAAATCGTCGCCAATGTTTTTTATTCTCAGCAACACTCGAAGGTGACAGCGTAGAAAGGTTTGCTGAAAAAACATTAAACGACCCTGCTCTATTAGAAGCTGAATCGTCACGTAAAGAAAAAGCTAAAATTCACCAGTGGGTACATTTAGCCGATGACTATCATCATAAACTAGAGCTTTTAGTAAATACCTTAAATGGTCCAGACGTGACTAAAGCAATTGTATTTGTTAAAACCCGTGAGCGTTTAGAAACACTGATTGGCGAGCTAACCAATAATGGCGTTAAAGCAGCTTGGTTACGCGGCGAAATGCCACAAGACAAACGTATGAAAGCCATGGAAAACTTCCACAGTGGTAAAACACGTATCTTAATTGCTACCGACGTAGCTGCACGTGGTATTGACGTATCTGACATCAGCCACGTTATTAACTTTGATATGCCGCGCACTGCCGACGTATACGTACACCGTATTGGTCGTACTGGCCGTGCTGGTAAAAAAGGGATTGCAATATCGTTAGTTGAAGCACACGACATTGGTATTTTGTATAAAGTAGAGCGCTACGTTGAACAAAAACTAAAACGCCGTGTAATTAAAGGTGTTGAGCCACAGCATAAAGAAGCTAAGCCACCGGCTAAAAAGCGTAAAGATCC
>NZ_JACJDN010000052.1:0-11250 GCF_014163565.1 Pseudoalteromonas sp. SR45-5
TTATGTAGAGGATTTAAATGGCGCGCAACAGCTTATATATATTGATGAAGTAGGCACGCCTGATTCGTCACGTATTTGGGATGAAGCCGCTTACAAAGACGGTAAAATTGTTGAAAATTCTAAAGAAGGCTTTCGTCAATTACTGATTAATAACGTGCCAGAGAGCGACGTATTATTAAATAAAGATCGCATGAGTGAGCGTGAGCAGTTAGCTAAAGATTATATTTTACCAGAATCAGTAATGCTTGAAGTGTCAAATACCTATGTTGGCATAGCGAGTAAAATTGTTGGCAGAGATATCGTGATCCCTGAAGATCCTCGCCAAGAAGTTATTACTATTTTAGATAACGATTACGGATTAATTGTTAAATAACAGCACTTAAGTGCTAATAAAGCCAGTAACTAAATCTTTATTTTTAGTTACTGGGCTATAATTCTTGCAATTAGTGCTCGTCTCTAATTAACTTAACCTAATATTAATGTTTAGGTATTGTTATGTTTGAACGGGCATTGCAAAAGTTTGCTAAAAGTCATTACTTTTTAGCTATAGGTTTGTTTTTTAGTCAGTTTGCTTTAAGTGCAAATGTTGAATTAGTAATAGAAGATCAACACGGCCAAAAGTTATCAGGTGCTGTGGTTGAGCTTAATATTGCTGGTAAACAAGCCACACCATCAAATTTGCCCATTGCTATAATGGATCAAGTCCATAAGCAGTTTTTACCCGAATTATTAGTTGTACAACAGGGTCAAAAAGTTAACTTTCCTAACAGCGATAATATTCGCCATCATGTTTATTCTTTTTCACAAGCTAAGCCTTTTCAACTAAGATTATATTCAGGCCAACCAAAAGAGCCCATTACGTTTGAGCAACAAGGGGTTGTTGTTTTGGGGTGTAATATACATGACTCTATGGTTGGCTATATTTATGTAGCTAACAGCGAATTCGTATATAAAACAGATAAAAAAGGCTATGTAAATTTGCCTATTAATACACTGCCTGCACAAGTGAGTGTGTGGCATCCATTACAAACAGCACCATTGGAGAATAAAAAAATGATAACAATTAATTCTCAAAAACAGTTACAGATAACAGTAAACACATCAACTCCAGCACCCAGAAATACCTTTGGTAGTAAGTTTAAGGCTGGTAATGACTAATAGTTTACGAAATCGCATAACCATTTTATGTGTTGGCTTAGTGTTATTAACCACTATGGTCAGCTTGTTTAGTTTTTGGTGGTCTACGAGTAAATTTCAAGAAGAAAAAGTAAATCAAGATATTACCGTAGCGCAAAATGTTTATAAGCAATATTTAAAGTCAAAAGAAAGCCTACTGTTAACCGCTGCAAAAGTACTCACCTCCGATTTTGGTTTTAAGCAAGCTGTAGCAACGCGAGATGCAGGTACAATCAGCAGCGTGTTGTTTAATCACAGTCAGCGTATTGATGCCGAATTAATGTTGTTACTTGATTTATCGGGTAAGCTAATTTCCGCCAATACTGACGAAGACGTTTTTGCACACAACTTAAAGCCCTTGATGGAAGAGCTTTTAAGTGCGCCAGAAGAGTCTAGTTTTGTGGTGCTTAATAACGAGCTGTATCAAATTATTTTATTACCTGTAAAAGCGCCACGTACAGTAGCCTATAGTTTGGTGGGCTTTAAAATTGACGACAATGTAGCCCATGAACTAAAAAGCTTAACAGGCATGGATGTAAGTTTTATAGGCAGTGCTGACGATATTGTTATTAGCTCATTAGCTAATCGTCCTGAGCAATTTGAACCTGTTAGCTATTTTAGTACCGTAACCACATCGCGGTTTTTTGGTGAGTATTTAGTGTTTCGTAACCGAGAAATAGATTTACCATCGTTGTTGACCCATCCCATAATTATTTTGCTGAGTGCCGATTTAACACAAAGTTATAGTGACTTCGAAAAACTGCTTTTTACACTTATTATTTTAGCTATTTTAACTATGTTTGTAGGTGTTATTACGAGCAGCATATTTGCAAATAATTTAACTACGCCACTTACTCAACTAGCTGTAATAGCAAGGCAATTTGCACAAGGTAATTATGCATTTGAATTTAAAGGCCAAAGGCAAAGTACCGAAATAGACACGCTAGTCGCAGCGTTTGATAGCATGGGTAATGATATTAATCAGCGCGAGCAACAAATTAGCTTTCAAGCCAGACACGACTCCCTAACAGGCTTTTATAACCGCTCAGCCATGCTTGAGGTGCTTGATGATGAGTTAGATTCATCAGCCGAGTACACGCTCGTTGCAATAGACATAAAAGGTCTTCGCCATATAAACGATAAGCTCGGTCCGCGCATTGGTGATGACTGCCTAAAGGCAGTTGCTTGCAGAATAAGTGAGTTTTCGGATGAGTTAGGGGGCTTTCATGCCCGTATTGGCGGCGATGAGTTTTTAACTGTGTTTCCGACTGCGGCAGCACGTGAACACAAAAGCGGTATTGTTGGCTTAATGGCACAATTACAAGCGTGCTACACCATTCAAACACTCAAAATTAACTTACGCTTTAGTGCAGGCATTGTGCAGTATCCTACACAAGGTATTGCAAGTGATGACTTAATGCGCCGTGTGCTAATTGCAGTTGAAAGTGCTGCCAACACACAAGAGAGCATACATTACTATCAAAATGGCGAAGACGAAGCGCACTTAGAGCGCTTAATAATGCTTGATGAACTAAAGCAGGCTATTAGTGATGACGATGGTCAATTGTTTATGACTTATCAGCCAAAATTACATTTGAAATCGCAAAAAATAGATAAAGTTGAGTCGCTTATTCGCTGGCAGCGAAAAGATGGTAGCTGGGTTAATCCTGAACTGTTTATTGACTTAGCTGAGCAGTCGGGGCTTATTGTTGAACTTACTGGGTGGGTTGTTAATACGGTTGTAGCACAAGTAGCTGATTGGCAGTCTAAAAATATAAACTTACAGGCTGCAATAAATGTATCTGCGCAAGACATAGCATTTCCGGGCTTTCACGCTGCATTAGTTCGCACGCTTAAAAAGTACAAATTAGATTCTAAGCTGATCACTATTGAGCTTACTGAGCGCGATATGATCGAAAACGAAGAAAAAGGTATTAAAGCGCTCGAAAACCTAAAGGCAATTGGCGTTAAAATATCATTAGATGATTATGGTGTAGGGCAAACATCACTTGGTCGATTAAAAATGTTACCGATTGATGAGCTTAAGCTAGATAAGTGCTTTATCCTAAAACTTGATGAATCGCAAAAAGATCAATTTATAGTGCAATCATCAATTACGTTGGGACATCAGCTAGGTTTCTCGGTTGTAGCTGAAGGGGTCGAAACACTCGGTTCGCTAAATTTACTTAAAAGTATGCATTGCGACCATGCACAAGGTTATTATTTAAGCAGGCCCTTAAAAGCAGAACTATTAGAAGAATGGCTGGAGGAATACTATGAAAAAAATTAAATGTTTATTAGCTAGTTTGTTATTAATAAGTAGTTTACCTAGCATTGCAAGTAATGGAAAGCTGCTAGCTACACCAGGAGTCTCCCAGATAGAAGGCAGCGGCGGTGGTGGTATTGTACCTTGGGCACAACTTGCGGGATACGCAAGTGATGATGAGTTTTCGGTAAATGGCTTTTGTAGCCGCGCAGATGTAACTGACTACACACTAGATGTGTGCGGTGCACAGCTTAACTTATTTAATCGTGTTGAGCTCAGTTATGCCCAACAGCGCTTTGATGTACCAGCACTTGATGCTGAAATAGAGCAATCAATTACAGGTGCTAAAATACGTTTATACGGCGATATTGTTTACAGTGATTGGCCACAACTTAGCTTAGGTATTCAGCATAAATCACTGGATGATGGCAGTATTGCAACACTTGTAGGCGCAGAAGATACTAGCGGCACTGACTACTACCTCGCTGCTAGTAAATTACATTTAGGGGCTATTGCTGGTTATAACTGGTTTTGGAACGTAACTACACGATACAGCGAAGCTAATCAACTTGGTTTACTCGGCTACGGTGGAGAAAATGGTAGCAGTAAAGTGCTATTTGAAGGCAGTACAGCTATATTTTTCAGTCGTGAAGTAGCCGTAGGTGTTGAGTATCGTCAAAAATCAAATAACTTAAACTTAGGCGAACAAGATTGGAAAGACTTATTTGTAGCGTGGATGCCTAATAAGCACGTAAGTGTGACAGCGGCTTACCTTGATTTAGGAAGCATTGCAGGGGCTGACGATCAAACAGGTTGGTATTTATCGGTAACAGGGTATTGGTAATGAAAAGCGTTGGTATTTTTATAGTATGCGTAGGATTGCTTTGTAGTTGTGCTAGCTCAACACAATTATCGCTTTATCAAAAGCTCGATGGTAAAGCGGGGATAGGCAGAATTGTTGATAGCTTTATCTATCAAATAGGTAATGACGAGCAGATAATTCATTACTTTGAACACAGCAATATAGCGTACTTTCGCCAAGGGTTTATTACTCATATGTGTATGTTAGTAGAAGGCCCATGTACATACGATGGCGACTCTATGGTAGCAATCCATACAGGTATGCATATTACAGAGAAAGACTTTAATCATGTGGTTGATTTACTTATAAATGCAATGAATGAGCAGAACATTAGCCATAGTTTGCAAAACGATATTCTCTCTAGAATGGCACCACTTCGTGGTGAAATTATAAAAATGTAGCCATAAAGGCTTTAAAGTAATTATTAAGTAAAGGGAACCTTGCTTTGATGTCATTGTCCACTTAGAATTATTTCATAAAAACAATAATTGGCAAATATAGCTTGTATGGCTTATCTATTCATCTCTCGCAAAAATGTACACGCAAAATACTATAAAAAAATAATCAAAAAATTGTCGATGGATTGCCAATTACATATCATGGGAGCCCCTAAGCTTTCTGCTGTTAAGTATTTAAAAGATGCGTTTCAAGTTAATTTTACTGATGTAGTTAACTCTCAGCTAAAACGCAAAAGAGCACGTAATACTATCTGGAGTAATCCTATTATTACTGCTGTTTACAGTGCAGGGTTAGTTTTATTCGAACGATTACGATACGCTAAATATTTAGCCTTATTAACCGAGACTAATCCTGACTGCATTGTTATTTGGAACGGTAATAAACTTCCAAATACTACCGTTGCTATGGCTGCAAAAGCATTAGGTGTTAAGCAGTTTTATTATGAAAATGGTTTACTACCCGGTACAAGTAGTTTAGACCCTAGCGGTATTAACTATAATGCGTCGTTAAGCCGTGACCCTTCTTTTTACCTAAATTTTGACGCACAAAATAAGTTAAACTTCTGTGCGCCAGATTTAATTCCAAGAGCTGATCATAAAAAACGCTGTGAATTTGAGTGCGCTGATGTGCCAGAACGCTATATATTTGCGCCTTTTCAAGTACCTCACGATACTCAATTAGCTAGCTTTTCTCCGTGGATAAACTCTATGGACATGTTTTACGACGAGGTGATTAAAGCCGTCAAAAGCTTAAATGATCCAAGTTTAAAAGTGGTTTTTAAAGAGCATCCGTCGTGGCATAAACATTACGCTCATCTTTATGAAAAAGATCCGATTGCAATTTTTGCTAATGGAAATCAAACGAGTGATTTGATTAAGTGCGCAGAAGCCGTATTAACGATTAATTCAACGGTCGGCTTAGAAGCATTACTGCTAAATAAACGAGTTTTAACTCTTGGACAAGCCTGTTACAACATTGAGGGTTTGGTAAAGCATGCGAGCACTGCAGAGCAGCTTGCAGCAAATCTGAACGAAGTAATGCAGGGCTGGCAACCAAATACATTATTAAAGGATAAGTTTTTTAGCTTTATTGAACATGTATATTGTATTCCTGGCGTTTGGAAACACACTGAAGATAAACACATTAAAGCGATTGAAGCGCGTTTTACGGGTAATGATGAGTTTGCTAAATATCATGGTGATAAGGAATCGTAGTGAAAAACCTAATTAGCTGTCAGCAATTACACGAGCAAATTAATAATCCTGCATTAGTGATATTTGATGCAGGTATGCTGCGCCCAGGTGTTTTGGGTACTTATTCGCCACAAGCAATGCTGCCCAACGCTAAACGTTTTGACATAAAAAACGAGTTGGCCGATAGATCAAATCCCTTACCAAGTACGGTATGCAGCGAGCAGCAGTTTACCCACGTGATGCAAAATGCAGGAGTAAATAACGATTCGTTTATAGTTGTATACGAAGATGGCGGTTTATTTAGCGCAGCAAGGGCGTGGTGGATGTTTAAAGCTATGGGGCATCACAACGTAAAAGTACTCAGTGGTGGCCTTAAAAAGTGGTTAGAGAGCGGTTACGCCACACAGCAAGGTTATAGCAAATCGTTAGGTAAAGGTGACTTTACGGCAAACTATAATTATGAGTATTTTATTAATAGCCAACAAGTGGTTGACGCAATTGATGAGCCCAGCACTGTATTGCTAGATGCACGTGCTTATAAGCGTTTTACAGGCGAGGAAAGTGAACCCCGAAAAGGCATGCGTAGCGGGCATATCCCAAATAGTCGCTCGTTACCTTTTATGGATTTACTTAATAAAGGTGAAGCTAAACCACTTGCCGAAATTAAAGCGATATTTAGTGACGTGGTTGATGATGCGCGGCAGTTACAGTTTAGCTGTGGCTCAGGTATTACGGCGTGTGTTTTAGCGCTATTTGCTACTGAATGTGGTTACAGTAATTTAAGCGTTTATGATGGTTCGTGGAGTGAGTGGGGTGCAAGTGATTCATTACCCATCGCCACAGGAGAAAAGTAGATGTGTTGTGGGTTTAGAGCTTGCTCACGTTAAAGCCGCAGCGTCTCTAAACCTCTTTGTAAATAACAGTACTTAAAAATATTACTCACAAGGAGAAGTGAAAGAGAAGAAAATGAGAAGGTAAAAACCAGTGCTTACTCGTATTTGAATACTATTTTTATACAATCGCTTACTCTAAAAGCACAGCGCCTCTAAACCTCTTTGTGAATAATTGCATTTAAAAATATTACTCACAAGGAGAAGTGAAAGAGAAGAAAATGAGAAGATAAAAATCAATGTTTGCTCGTAGTTGTATTAAATAGCTTTTACTTTTTAAAACCATAAGGGCAGTTTTTACAACCATTTTTGCAGCACGAACCACGCTTTAAAAAGAACCACTTACTAAATACCATGTAACCACTTTGCATGGTGTAGTCGAGCCCTTCAATTAAATTGTCGTTACCTCTATATTGCTTTGCAAAGTCTATTTGGGTTTTAATAGGTTGTGTATAAACACCCTCTAAAAAAGTATTTATTTTATTAAGCGTGCACTTGCGGCATAAACAACTTGTTGCTGTGATATCAAGCGGTAAAATAGCCGGCAGCTCATTGCACCAACACGCTGATATATCGTCTACATTACACGTTAGAGTACTGTGGCATTGAGTACAGTTAAGTTGAGTCATTATAATTCTTTTTAGTAACAGTGAGCCAAGAATAACAAATATTATGAATACACAAAAAGCATTAGCTGAATTTATTACATTTGGAGAGCAAAGGGACGAAGCTATATCGGTTATCGTTTCAAGCCCTGCTGATAGCAATAAAGCTCACTATACTCTCTCAACCGAGGTTTTAATTGATGTGCTTAAACGCTGTTTAAGTAACGAAATAGACTTAGATGATTTGGAGCTTTGGGCAAACGTAATTGAATCGCGAGATGACATTGATTGTACTGAGCATGAAGGTTTTATTTATGCGCTCAGTAATAGCGAGCAAATGGGAGAGCTTAATCATCAAAAGCTTGCTCAAATAGTTGCGTTAGTAAAAGTTTGATTTGTTTAAAAAGCGAGGTGTAAAACCTCACCTAAAAAAAACCGCACTTCAATTGAATGCGGTTTTTTAAATTGAGGACAACCGTTTTAAGCGATTATTTATGATATCCCAAGCACGTTTCTACTTCGTTTTTAGAACCTAAAATAACGGCTACTCGCTGGTGGATTGCATCAGGCTGAATATCCATAATACGCTCGGTACCGGTTGATGCGATACCGCCAGCTTGCTCTACTAACATAGCCATTGGGTTTGCTTCATAAAGTAGGCGTAATTTATTTGGCTTTTTAGGATCTTTGGTGTCGGTAGGGTAAGTAAATAAACCGCCACGGCTAAGCACGCGATGTACATCGCCCACCATTGCTGCAATCCAGCGCATATTAAAGTTTTTAGCGCGCGGGCCTGTATCGCCTGCTAGCAAATCATCGATATAGTTTTGCATAGCTGGCTGCCAATGGCGTTGGTTAGACGTATTAATGGCAAATTCGTTTGTATCAGCAGGGATTTCGGCAAAATCTTGTGTAAGTAAAAAGCTGCCTTGTGTTTTATCAAGAGTAAACATGCGCGTGCCTTTACCTGTAGTCAGCGCAAGCATTGTTGATGGCCCGTAAAGTACGTAACCTGCAGCAACTTGCTTATGGCCGGGCTGCATAAATATGCTTTGATCAGCAGCGTCAGAGCCTTCAGGCGCTTCCATAATAGAAAATATAGTACCCACAAGTGAGTTAATATCCGTATTTGACGAGCCATCGAGTGGATCAAATGCCACTATAAATTTAGCGTCTGGGTTACCTGCTACTGTGTAGTCTTCTTCTTCAGAGGCGATTGCTTTAACCGTACCTGATTCCAGTAAAATATCTTTTAACAGCTGATTAGATAATACATCGAGCTTTTTTTGAGTTTCACCTTGAATGTTTTCATCAAGGGTTGAGCCTAATACGCCAGAAAGCGCGCCTTGACCAACGCGAAACGAAATTTCTTTACATGCCGCTAAAACTGTTCGAATTAATGATAAAAGTTCTCTTGAACAACCATCTTCAAGTAATACTGGAGGGAGTCTACGCATTCTATTTTCCTGATAACGTGTTAAAACCAATCATAATGTGAGAGAGATTAGCTTAGAGCGCTGAAATTCGTCTTAAATAACTGTATTGTTTAAATAGCACCCTATAATGGGACCACCTAATCGTACTTAAAACACAAATAACAAAGATAAGATTATGAAAAAAATACCACTACTAAGTTACATATTCTTTACTGTGCTGTGCTCTATCATAACTCAAGCGCACGCAGCAATTAAGTCAATTGATGAATTTACTACGCAAATGAATCATTTTCCGGGCTATTATTCGTTTTTTTACGATACCCAAAACGGGAAAGTATATTTAAAAGTTGATAAGTTTGAACAACAATTTTTACTGCAGCAAAGCTTGCCTTACGGTATCGGCTCTAACGATATAGGCCTTGATAGAGGTCAGCTTGGTAATACTCACCTTGTGCAGTTTGAGCGTTTTGGCGACAAAGTAATGCTGCGGGCTGTAAATACTTACTATCGTGCTAATACAAGTAACAAGGCTGAACAGCAAAGTATTAAAGAAGCGTTTGCATCAAGTATACTTGCTGGTTTTAAAGTGGTTGCAGAGGATAAAGCCACAGCACTTATTGATTATACGCCTTATTTATTAAGTGATGTACATGGCGTAAGCCGCACACTTGCTGCACGTAAGCAAGGCAACTTTAGCCTTGATGAATCACGTAGCGCCGTTTATATGAATCGCTCAAAAGCATTTGTAAAAAACACTGAGCTTGAAGCCGTACTTACATTTAAGGGCACAAAACCAGGTGAATTTGTTCGCCAAGTAAGTGCCGACCCTTATGCGCTTACTGTTCATATGCATCATTCACTTATTCAATTACCAGATGATAACTACACGCCTCGTAAGTTTAATCCGCAATCAGGTTTTTGGAGTATAGAACATAAAGATTACGCAGCGCCGCTTGGTGAGTCTATGTATGTGCGTTATATACCGCGTCATCGTCTAACTAAAAAGGACTCAAGTTTACCTATTAGTGAACCTGTTAAACCAATTGTTTATTACCTTGATCCTGGCGTTCCAGAGCCCGTTAAAAGCGCTTTGCTTGAAGGTGGGAAATGGTGGAACGACGCATTTACTGCTGCAGGATATAAAAATGCATTTATAGTAAAAGTGCTGCCAAGTAGCGCCGACCCTATGGATATTCGTTACAACGTCATTCAATGGGTACACCGTGCAACGCGTGGTTGGTCATACGGAAGTTCTGTAATTGACCCACGTACAGGTGAAATACTTAAAGGGCACGTAACACTTGGCTCATTGCGTGTTCGCCAAGATATTTTAATAGCTGAAGCACTCGCTGCTCCTTATTTAAAAGGCAATGAAGTTGCTAAAAACTTGCAAGCAATGGCGCTTGATCGTATTCGCCAATTAAGTGCGCATGAAATTGGTCACACGTTAGGTATTGCTCATAACTTTGCGGCATCGGTAGGTGATAGAGCTTCTGTAATGGATTACCCACACCCGCTACTTAGTTTTAATGAACAAGGTAAGCTTGATGTAACGCGCGGCTATGCAACAGGCATGGGCGTATGGGATACCCAGGTAATTAAATATGGTTATAGCGATTTTACTAACCAAGATGAAAGCGCAGAACTTGCTGCTATTTTAAAAGAAAATAAAGCCAAAGGCCTTGAGTTTATATCAGATAGCGACGCTCGTGCTAAAGGTGGCGCGCATCCAACAGCTCATCTATGGGATAACGGCACTAATCCTTCGCAGGAACTTTTAAGAGTACTCGACGTACGTAAAAAAGCGCTTTCGAAGTTTGGTATTAATAATATTAAAACGGGCGATTCATTATCGCAATTAGAGGAAAAACTAGTTCCGCTTTATCTGTTTCACCGTTTTCAGGTTGAGGCTGCAGTGAAACTCATAGCCGGTGTTGATTACGAATACGAAACACGCGGCGACTCAGCCGTAAAAGGCGCACAAGTCGTTAATAAAAAAACACAGCAAGAAGCAGTAAACGCTATTTTTGCAACGCTTAAGCCAAGTAACTTATTACTTCCTGAATCTGTGTTATCGCTAATTCCGCCAAAAGCATATGGTGAGTCTAAATCGCGCGAGAGTATAGTTGGGCGCACAGGATTAACGCTCGATGCAATGGCATTACCCGAGGTTGCAGTGCAGCATAGCTTGTCGCTTTTATTAAATGCACAACGTTTAAACCGCCTAGCGCAGCAGCAAGCACGTAGTAATGACTTTTATAGTTTAGATGAGTTGCTTGAGGAGCTATATAGCCAAGTGTTTAACGCGTCATCACCTAATACAATGACAGGTAAAATCACTCAGCGCGTGCAATTTTTAACTG
>NZ_JACJDN010000530.1:0-2795 GCF_014163565.1 Pseudoalteromonas sp. SR45-5
TTTTCATCGCCAGTCAAAGGCTTATTACCTCTTTTTTTAATCATAAATATTGCAGTAACAGCGCTTGCTATTATTGCCCACTCATTTTATTCACAAACTGAAGTTAAGACAGCCCAACCTGCATCATCTGTTAATATTGTAACGCTTGCCGATAGATTAGACTTACCTATGGTTGATGCATTAACTATGTATGGTCAAGGTAAAGTAAGGCAGTTACTTGATTTAACGTCGTTATTAGATGATGACTTTGAATATACTCTATATCGCTTCAATGCTACATCAGATACTCAGTTGGTATATAGCAGCAGTAAACCTGCTATCGCTTCAATTAAAACTGAAAAGCATCTAGTAGAAGAAGGCATCCTACATCACTTACTGCTGTTAAACGATCAACCTATTGGCGAGCTTATTATTAAGCAAAACCTACCAACCGCTCCTTTAAGCGCTCAAAACTCTCAAGTTATTGCCTACATTATTGCGATAGCAAGCGTAGCTGCATTATTTATATTTACTTTAATGTTTAATATGTACATTAATAGTCGCTTACGAAAAAGTACTGACACTCTTACACAAGAGCTGCAGGCAATCACCGAAAATGCTAATTACAATAGTAGTGTTGATGAGCAGCTTGATATTGGTTTAGGTGTAGTGGCAAAAAACATTAACTTACTGCTACAAAAAGTACAGACTGCGATGAGTGAGAATGACGCCGCACAAAAAGAGCTTTATAAATTACAAAATGGCCTAGAAGCCGAAGTGCAAAATCGTACTATAGCGCTTGAGCAAGCCACATTAAAAGCAGAGCGAGCAAGCGAAACCAAAACGACCTTTTTAGCCACAATGAGCCACGAAATAAGAACACCGATGAATGGTGTTATAGGCACTATTGATTTACTGCGCCAGACCGAACTTGATGGCGCTCAACATCGTTTAAGTACAATTATTCGTGAATCAGCATTTTCGTTATTGAGCATTTTGGATGATATCTTAGATTTTTCAAAAATTGAGGCTGGAAAGCTAAATATTGACCCGATCCCATTTTCGGTAACCGATACCATTGAAGAAGTTGCTCGAGTGCTCTCATCAGTTGCTAAAAAACGTGAGCTTGATTTAGAACTAGCAATAGCACCAGATATTCCAGTCAACCTTACCGGTGATAGTGTGCGTGTACGTCAGGTGCTTTATAACCTATGTAGCAACGCAATTAAATTCACTAGCACTGATGAAAAAACCCAAGGCCATGTAAAAATATCAGTAGAGGTGGTTCATAATACGACTGATCACTTTACCTTACGCTTTTGCGTAACTGATAACGGTAAAGGCATGTCGCAGACGCAACTTCGCGAAATATTTAATCCATTTATTCAGGCCGAAAACTCAATTACCCGAGAATATGGTGGCACCGGTTTAGGTCTTTCTATTTGTAAAAGCTTAACTGAGCTTATGCTAGGTACTATTCATGTAACTAGTCATACCGGAATTGGCAGTGAGTTTACAGTAGAGCTGCCGTTTAGCACATCGGGTAAAATTAAGTACGCACATAAAGGTGCATTAAATGGTAAGCAAATTGTTGTAGTTAGTAATCACCTAGAACGTGAAAAAACAATGTACCGTTATTTATCGTTCATGGGCGCTAAAATAATTTATGCACACACAGAAGAAGAAATTGAAGAGCACCAGCATTCACAAGATATTATTTGGGTAGCTGATGGCATAGACAATATGGATAAAACTAATGCGCTGCTAAGACGTTTATTTTATTCATTAGAGGATTATAACCAACAAGTTGTTGTACTAAGTAAGCTTGATGAAGCAGCTATAAATCATAAAAACATTTTTTATATTAATGCCTCTCCTCTATGTAAATCTAACTTTATGCTTTCTATATTGGTGGCTGCAGGGTTACATACACCTAAGCAAATTAAAAAAACCAAAACACTTAATAACTATTTAAATGTTGAGCAGGCACGTAATTCAAACAAACTGGTTCTACTTGTTGAAGATAACCTTCTAAACCAACAAGTCCTCACCGATCAACTACATATACTGGGCTTTGGCGTTGAAATAGCTAACAACGGTGAAGAAGGTCTAGATATGTGGAGAAAAGGTGATTACTCACTTATTTTAACCGACTTACACATGCCTAAAATGTCGGGTTACGATATGGTCGAAAAAATCCGTAATGAAGCAGAGTTATTAGAATCGATTGATGCACAGCCTTACATTATTGCAGTAACAGCAAACGCACTCAAAGGCGAAAAAGAGCGCTGTTTAGCAGTAGGTATTAACGACTTCATTACCAAACCTATAGAGCTAAACGCGTTAGAAGAAACTCTAAAACGTTGGAGCGATAAACAAAGCCAAAACCCAAATGTAGTTATTCATCAAACTATGGCACTACCTATTGATATGGAAGCTGTTGCCAAATATGTAAACGGTGATGACGCTAAGCAAATTCGTTTTTTCAAAATGTATTTAGAACAAAGCCAAGGCTTAATTAAGAGTATTAATTCCGGCGTTATGGTTAACGATTTAAATGAGATTATTGAGGGGTGTCATCAATTAAAATCGATCTCCAAGACAATTGGTGCCCAAACGGTGGCAGAACTTTCAAGTGCATTTGAAGATAAATGTAAAGAAGGTGAACTCACAACCGATGAATTAATAGAGTTAAGAGATAAGCTGGAAATTGAATACTCTAAAGCTGCTCAATTTTTAAAGGAACAAATTAAAACATCTGAGCAAGAAGATGAGTTAAATGAATAAATAAACATAAAAAAAGGGCTTAATAGCCC
>NZ_JACJDN010000531.1:0-2783 GCF_014163565.1 Pseudoalteromonas sp. SR45-5
CCAATTATTTATGAAGTAGCTGATAGATAAATCGATAAAAAACTGCGTCAATTATTAAATACGTACATTAAAAGAACTATTATTCCAATTAATATATAACCCTTCATTCTATCAACTTTACGTGCTCGACCTGTTCTTGATGTTGGAATACCTGTTGCTTTTGCAACTTTCCTTTAAAAATTAGCTTTCGCTCTTTTTAATGGGTTCATTATTAATTTCTATTTTATTTAAATTAAGTAACGCCTACATACCTATAAAACGTCGATATACTTATTCGTTACCAATTTCATAATACTTCCCTACTGTACAGTTTGCAGGCCTTGTATTGTTCCAAACTGAAATCAATGCTTTCTTTGCGTTCATTTCATTAAACCAATATTCAACTTTTCTTTTTTGTTTGCTTGTTAAGCTACCCTCAATTAATTCACAATTATCAAGCCTAAAAGAAGCTTTCGAGTCTGAGGTAATAACGTGAAAATGTGGTGGAGGGTGTTCGTTAGAATAAATCTCTATTTTAAGACCATCAACCCTTTTAACTAATTGCTTTATTTCAGTTAAAACAGGTCCATCCGGATCTATATCATCACTAACTAGAGTCTGTGAAGACAACAAAGAATGAAGGTGCTCGGTTAGCTCATCTAACGACTCAAACTGTTCAGGCGAATCCTCATAGAACCACTTAGTTCCTTTAAATGACATAAATATTCCTGTGTTAAAATTTAATTTAAGGTTCTAAACGAAGACTAATTATATTTCTTATTAATTCAAAGCGCTTTACTCATAAACAAGCTGTACGGATCTAACTCATAATCACCAAATGGTTCGCACTCTTTAAAGCCAAATTGAGCGTAAAGCTTTTGTGCGGGTAAAAATGCCTTTGCAGTGCCTGTTTCTAAACTTAACTTTTTATAACCTCGCAAGGTCGCTTGCTCAATAATATGCGTGAGCAATTTAGCAGCGATGCCTTGGCGTAAATAGTTGCTTGATGTGCGCATTGATTTAATTTCGCCATGCGTTGTATTTAGTGCTTTTAAAGCGCCAACACCCGCTAAATTATTATCAATCCATAAGCTATAAAAAGTTATATCGGGCTGAGTGAGTTTGCTCACATCAAGTGCATGCACGCTCTCAACAGGTGAGTGCTTTAGCATATCGTTATGGTGTGCTTGTAGTAGCTTTATAACTTCAGGATTTGAAAGCTCGCCTGTTTTAATTTTCATTTATAGCTCATTTTTTAGTGTATTAATATTTATTGTAAAGCGCCAATAACTTAACATTCAATTCATCATTATTAGAAGCTAAAACGCTACCGACTGATTTCGAGTTATCTAAATCCCCTACTCGCACCTCAAATGTTTTATTATCAAAGCTATCAATAAAAATATATCTTTCTTTTTGTTCATCAAAAAAGGATGGAAAATTATCTGTAATAGACATATCAAATTTCATGTCACTTTCCTCATAAACTCAAATTAATGCCTACATATATACTTAACTAACTTAAAAATATCATATTTATATAATTGGTTTATGCAGCTAGCTTCCACACTATAAACGCTAGGGCAAAACCAACTAAATACACCAAACCTAACCAACTTAAACAGCGCAGTAACACGCTGTGTTTAATATCAGGCTCTGAGCGCACTAAGCTAAAGTTAAGCCATGCAAAAACAGGTGTTGTAACAAACGAAAGTGTCATTGCAAACGTAAGCATTGGACCAAGGGCTGATTTAAAGAATAAAATAACGGCCATGCCAGCTAGTGCTTGCAGTACAAGCCAAATATTTAGGCTGTGTTTTGATTGCTTAAAGCCAAGTAGTTTATGAGATTCGTTAAGCGTGCGGGCGTAGCCATCTAGCACGGTGAGTGTAGTGCCAAACATACATAAAAAGGCGATTGCTGATACAAGCGGCCTTGCCCACTCGCCTATTGTTAATGCGTACATATCAATAAGCTGCTTGGCAAACGCGACACCGCCGAGTTCTATACTACTGGTTTGCCCGTACTGCACTAATACACCTAAGCTAAAAAATACCAAGGCTAAGCCAGCTGTAAGCCAGTAACCTACGTTAAAATCGAACAAGCCTTGGCTTTTAGAAACTGTTTGCTGCGCTTGTTTTTCTTTTAGCCATAAAGAACTTAATGCAGATATTTCGATAGGTGCTGGCATCCAGCCCATTAAAGCCACCATAAAGCTAAGCATGGCAAGTTCATACGGTGAAGGACCCACATAATCAGCAGGTGCCATTGGGCCGTTACTAAATGCAATGGCAAGGGCAATCAAAGTAGCGAGCGTAAGCAGCCCCATAATGCCTTTGGCAACGTTATCTAGCGCTTTAAAGTGCCCAAGTAGTAATATAACTAAACATACACCCAGCAGCATCCAACAAAGTAAGGTTACTTCGATAACCTCAGGTAAGGCGTAATGCAGTAAGCTTGCGGTAAGCAGTAATACGCCAGCGGTATTAACAACAGCGGCTACAATGTTTAAGCCAATAAAGCTGTAAAAATAAAACGGGCCTTTACTCTTATAGCCCTCCACTAGGCTATTTTTAGTCGCGAGTGTGTATTCCATACCAAAGCGAAAAAACGGATATTTTAAAACATTAACAACGAGGATAAGCCAAAATAGTTGCCAACCAAATATTGCTCCAGCTTGCGTAGAGGCAACTAGGTGAGATCCGCCAATAGCGGCTGTTGCCATGAGTATTCCAGGTCCAAGCGCACCTAGTCGAGACTTCCATACTGCTTTTGTTGTGTGCATTAATTTCTCAAAATATGTG
>NZ_JACJDN010000532.1:0-2775 GCF_014163565.1 Pseudoalteromonas sp. SR45-5
GACTTTGCATGTGCCGTTGGAGCAATGGTCGCCGAAAGTTCTGGTGCAACACCTACTTTAACGCATCAACAAATTAGTGAGTTTATGAACCCACTTTAAAAAAACATTGTGTGTGAAAGCGGTTATACGTAAAAGTTTAACCGCTTTTTTTGTGCCTAAAATAAGACATAGGCGATAAGTGAGTGTTAAGTGCGCAGGTTGCGTAAATAGTGGCTTATATCGATTATTGTATTAGCTAAACGTCTTATTGTTTGAGGGTTAAAGCTTTGTTATCGTTCGTCGATTATTAACGGATTGAAAAGGCGGGGCGACACACAATGCGCTCTATAACTAAAATACAAAAAGAGAAACGTGCTTTATGATCATCTTTTTTATCTGCCTCACTATTTTAATACTGGGCTATAAGTTTTACAGCCCATTTGTTGAAAAACAAGCCGGTTTGGATTCAACTGCTGACACACCACAAAAACGCTTTAGCGAAGGTGTTGATTACGTAGCTATTCACCCTGTACGAGCATTTTTAATTCAGTTTTTAAACATTGCTGGCGTAGGTCCAATATTTGGCCCAATTTTAGGTGCTTTATACGGACCAGTTGCACTAGTATGGATTGTACTTGGTAATGTTTTAGGTGGCGCTGTACACGACTTCTTCTCAGGTGTAATGAGTATAAAAGAAGACGGTAAAAGCCTACCAGAAATCGCAGGCCATTATTACAACGTCGTATTTAAAGGCTTTATGCTTGTATTTACTGCCATGCTACTGTTTTTTGTAGGTGTAGTATTTATTATGAGCCCTGCAGGTTTGCTAAGTAACCTTGATTTTTTTGAAGGTACAATACTGGCAAACAACACCTTTTGGGTACTTGCTATTTTAGCGTATTACTTTTTAGCTACCTTGCTACCAATTGATAAAATTATCACTAAGTTTTACCCAATTTTTGGTGCGCTAATGATTGTAATGACAGTGGCAATTGCTATTTCATTACTTATTAATGCGCCGCACTTACCGGTACCAAGTGACTTTTTAGCTTACTTTGAAGCTGATCACGCACATGACTTTTTAGAGCCAAACCCAGATGGATTACCAACATGGCCATTGTTATTTATAACAATTACCTGTGGTGCTATTAGTGGTTTTCACTCTACTCAAGCGCCTATTATTGCGCGCTGTTTAACTAACGAAAAATACGTACGTCCAGTTTATTACGGCGCTATGATGTGTGAAGGTATTGTAGGTTGTGTATGGGCACTTGCTGGTATTGCAGCGTTCCCAGATGGTTACGCAGGCTTAAAAGCATTGCTTGACCAAGGTGGTCCAGGCTTAGTTGTTAACCATGTAGCTAACAGTTACTTAGGCGTATTTGGCGGTATAATGGCAATTATTGCAGTAGCCGTATTCCCAATTACTTCTGGTGATACAGCGTTCCGCTCATTACGTTTAACTGTTGTTGATGCGTTTAATATTCCACAAAGCTTACGTAATCGCTTACTAGTGGCGGTGCCTATACTTGCTATAGCGTACTTTATGACGAAGCTCGATTTCTCATTAATTTGGCGCTACTTTGCATTTTCAAACATGCTGCTTTCTACAAGCGTATTATGGCTTGCCACTAAGTACTTGTTTGACCGTGGTACATTCCATTGGATTGCCAGTGTTCCTGCTGTTATAGCAACAGCGGTAACGGTTTCTTATATTGGCACTGCAGCAATTGGTCTTAACTTATCAAGCGATTTAGGTAAACCTATTGGCGCTGTAGTAACAGTGATTGGCTTAATTGTTTTAGCAATTGTGCACTCTAAGCATAAAGTTAAACCAACAGCGGTTTAATAATCACATAAGTTATTTCAAGCATTAAAAAAGCGAGCTATTGGTAATCAATAGCTCGCTTTTTTTGTGTACTAAATTTAGGTATTACTGAGTTGCAAGTTCAAAGTAACTATTATCGTCGAGCGTTTTGCTTATCATCATAGCGCCCTCAAGCAGGCTCACTGTTTGAATAGCTGCTTGAGCGGGGTTAGGCTCACCATTAGTTAAGTGTGCAGCGCTAAGCCATGTTAGGTTTTGATTAAAAAAGCGTTTTACTTCAAGGCGTACTTTATCTGGAAGGCTATCGCTTTCGGCTCCTAGTAACCCACATAAACACATTTTTTTATCGGTTACTAATGCACGTCTAAAAAGCTGAGTGTACACATCAATAGGATTTTTACCGCTTGCTTTAAGCTCGCTTGGCTCGCCTAACGCAGCTAAAAAAGAATTAGTATATTGATGAGCAAGCTCAGCACCTAAATCGGCCTTAGTCGCAAAGTGATAGTGCACACTGGCGCTTTTAATGCCGACTTCGCAGGCTAGCTCTCTAAAACTAAAATTACTGTATCCGCCAAGGCGCACCTTGTTTTCAGCTGCTTTTAATAAAGCTTCTTTTTTACTCACTTTTAATATTTCCTATCTGCAGTAACACCAGTTTTATTAAAAACATGATCATTGTATCGCATTAAATAACACACTAACTGCGTTAAAAATTATTCATACAGAATAACTAGATGTCATGATTTTCGCCTCGTTATTGCGCTATTTTCCTAGCGCAATAATAGATCACTTATTTAATGCAATTGGTACAGCAAAATTATCGACCAGTAGGTAGTTATTTACAAGTGTTTTTACTTTTAAGCAACTCCCTAATTTTATTATGAATTAAGTTAAATCCCATAAATCAGAAAAATTTAAACGTTGACTTAAATTTAGTTTAATATTATAAATTACCTATCGATAGGTAG
>NZ_JACJDN010000533.1:0-2772 GCF_014163565.1 Pseudoalteromonas sp. SR45-5
TCAAAGCCGCCTTCATTAAACTCAAGTGTAAAGGTGTCGCCTGTTGCTGGTGTACCTTCTATATCAAAATCGAATCCGTAGGTATCAAATGGAGCGCCCGCTTGCGATAACATTCCTTTTGCAGGAGGCGTAATAGTAAAAGTACTCGTTCCGCTATTATCCGTAATTTGATATTCGTTAGCATTACCTGTTTTAAGAAGCGTTATTTCGCCATTCGTTAAGCCTGGTGCTGTAGTAAAACCACCGGAGGTAACACTTGTTACTTCTCCCGCTGAAATAGTAGCGGTGCCTATATTATTTAAATCGTTAGCAGTACGGATTGGCGATGCTAGTGCTAAATCTTCTGCGCGCCCTGTTGCAAGTGTAATACTTGAAGCAGCATCTGAATTAAGCTTTATTTGAAATTGATCACCCTCAACACCTGCCCCAGATACATTTACTTGAAGACCAAATGATTCGCCTGAGGTAATAGTCGATGAATCAATAACACCTGACGATATATCAGCAAGTGAAGGCTGCCCCAGCGGATCCCCTTTGTTATCTATAGGCTGAATACTTACTTCATTAGCATTGCCTGTATAGGTAATAATAAAATCACTGGCAGGGAGTTCACTGCCCTTACCTGGCTCTACCGTTGCAGTCATACCGGCAGTACCTGTGTTAGCTTGATACGCATAAGCGCCAACGGTAGGAATATTAAAAATATTACCACCTAGCTGACCTGTTGCATCCATACCCAATTTGTTTTGTTCGTTAAATGCATCAGCTATCGCTAAGCCCATTTGGCCAATTTGGTTTTGCGCAGGGACTAATATGTCATCTCTAAAAGCAAGTAAGCCGCCAATTTTGCCTTTAAGCTTACTTACATCAACTTCAAGCGGCACTGCTTTGCCACCATTAACGTCAAGCGTGAATTCTTTAAAGTTAGGATCAGGATCCCCTGTCATCGAAAATAAGTTAAATGCGCCATTTTGCATAACCACCGCTTCGCCTGTGCCCATAAAAACGAGTTTTTCGCCATTTGGACCATCAAGCGTTTCTATGTCTATTAGCTCTGATAAGTCGCGTATTGCTTTATCGCGTTCGTTATAGGTAGAGCTCGCATCTGCGGCGTTATTAGTGCCATTAACTGCTGCAATATTTTGATTTAGCGTGCTAATACTTTGAATTAGTGAGTTTGCTTCATCTGAAAATATTTCGAGCTGCTCGTTTACTATACTTTTTTGATCAAGCACGATGCCCGAAAGTCTATCCATTTGATCAATTAAGCTTTGCGCATCTGTCATTACTAATGAGCGGGCAACGGTAGACGACGGCTGATTTAGCGCTTCTTGCACGTTATTAAATAAAGAGTTAATTCCGGTCGAAAGGTTGTTCGACTCTTCAGAAAAAATAGTATCAACTCGATTTGCCTCAGTAACAAATTGATCAAAAAACGATTTATTAGAGGTGTCACGATTTAGCTGTGACTGAGCAAACTCGTTTAGTAATCGGTATGTTTCGCCTCGCCCTACTTGGTTATCAACCATAGTGGTAAATTCAGTACGCTCACGTACGTAGCCTACGGTATTTACATTGGCAATATTTTTACTTGTCGTTTGCAATAGCTCCGAGCTTGCTCTAACCCCAGAACTGGCAATGTTCAATAAATTAAACGACATGTTACTCTACTCCTTGGCGGATCACGTTTGCCGCAATGTCTTTTAGCTGACTGCTATTGAGCACTTTTTTTATTTTGCTGGCATAATTTGGATCGGTTGCATAACCTGCTTTTTGTAATGAATCTAAAAAGTCATTTGGTTTTGCTGTATTTTGTAATGCTTCTTTGTAGCGTGGGTTTTGCGTTAAAAAATCAACGAAGTCGTTCACGCTATCTTTAATTGAATCGTAGGCTCTAAAGCTGGCTTGTTTTTTAACGGGTGTGCCTTGCTCAAACTCAAGCGTTACTTTGCTTGCTTTATCGCCTTCCCAGCTTTTATCCGACTTAATATTAAATAAGTTATTTGAGCTGCCACCGTCACTTTTATTAATAATGTGTTTACCCCAACCGGTTTCAAGTGCCGCTTGAGCAACCATTACCGCTGGGTTTAAACCTATTTTTTGCGCTGCAGTTTTAGCGTGTTCCCACACTGAACTTATAAACTCTTCTGCATTTTTAAATGTTGGGCTATCGGTTTTAGACTCTGCAGTATCGACTTTAGGCTCAGCAATATCGGCTTTAGTACTCTTAACGATAAGATCGGGTTGCTTATTTTTTTGCTCATGAGGAAGAGCTGATCCGACTTGCGTATCGCTGAAAATATCGTTGGTTGTTCTAAGCACCGAGCCTGGCATAAAGTTTTTAGACTCAGGCGATAACTGCTGAACAATTAAATCGGCAAGGCCTAACGAGCCATTTGATGAAAGCTCTGTAGAAAGTTGCTGATCGTGCATTTCTTCAAAAAACTTTACGCCACTTGAATTAAATGGGCTGTCTTTGTCTTCAAATGCTTCGTTAGCTTTGCGCATTCCTTTGAGCAACATTTGCGTAAAAATAGCTTCAAATTGTGCGGCCGCTTTTTTGAGCGCAGCTTTAGAAGCATCAGTTGATGCATCGCCACTCGTTAAGGCTTCTTTACGAAGTGAATCTAAGTTGCCTAAATCAAAAAAGTTTTGTTTATCGAGGTGATTAGTTTCCATCGGCTTTTTGACACAAAATGAATAATGCAGTTAAAAATGCAAAAATTGAGCCACTACCGATAAAACAAGGAAGATAAAAATAATAAACTTAAG
>NZ_JACJDN010000534.1:0-2769 GCF_014163565.1 Pseudoalteromonas sp. SR45-5
GTTCGTTTATTCAGTAAATACTGAAAAGTTTGTATTAAAAGCTTGTAACAACTAGTGTTTGTAGATATACCTATAAATATTCGCGCCGCTTATGTCGGCAAAACACATTTTTAATATTTGGTTAGAAATAGGCAACTATGGGCAAATCGCTAGTAATTGTAGAGTCACCTGCTAAGGCTAAAACAATTAATAAATATTTAGGTAATGACTTCATCGTAAAGTCCAGTATTGGGCATGTACGTGATTTACCTACTTCAGGTTCGAGCAAAGCTAAAGTGCCGGCAACTAAAACGCCAGCAGAAGTTCGCAAAATGGAACCTGAAGAGAAAGCAGCGTATAAAAAGCAACGAGATTATACTAACCTGGTCGCGCGTATGGGTATTGATCCTGAGCAAGGTTGGGAGCCGCATTATGAAATCCTGCCAGGTAAAGAGAAGGTTGTTCAAGAATTACAAAAGCTGGCTGAAAATGCAGATCAAATATACCTCGCAACGGATTTGGATAGAGAAGGGGAAGCAATTGCTTGGCACCTTCAAGAAATCATTGGCGGCGAACCTGAAAAGTATAAGCGCGTAGTTTTTAACGAGATTACCAAAAACGCAATACAGCAAGCTTTCGAAACACCAGGTGAGCTTAATACTGACATGGTTTACGCTCAGCAAACACGACGCTTTTTAGACCGTGTTGTAGGCTTTATGGTTTCTCCTTTGTTGTGGGCAAAAGTTGCACGTGGTCTATCTGCAGGACGAGTTCAGTCTGTTGCGGTACGCTTATTAGTTGAGCGTGAACGTGAAATTAAGGCATTTATCCCTGAAGAGTTTTGGGATATTCACGCTGATGTTAAGAATACTGAGTCTGAGTTACGCTTAGAAGTAACCAAACAAGCAGGAAAGGCATTTAAGCCTGTAAATGAAGCTCAGGCTAGCGCAGCTGTTAAAAGCCTTGAGAATGCAGAATACAAAGTAATTAGCGTTGAAGAAAAACCAAGTAAAAGTCGCCCAAGTGCGCCATTAATTACTTCAACCATGCAACAAGCGGCAAGTACACGCCTAGGTTATGGCGTTAAAAAGACTATGATGCTCGCTCAGCGTTTGTATGAAGGCGGTTATATTACTTATATGCGTACCGATTCAACCAATCTTTCAAAAGATGCGGTTGAAATGTGTCGTGAGTATGTAACGAACGAGTTTGGTGCTAAATATTTACCAAAAGATCCAATTAACTATAGCTCTAAAGGCAATGCACAAGAAGCGCATGAGGCAATTCGTCCTTCAAGCGTTACAGTGTTGTCTGGTCATATCGAAGGCGTAGATGCCGATGCTAAAAAGCTGTATGAGCTAATTTGGCGTCAGTTTGTAGCGTGTCAAATGGTACCTGCTGAATACGACTTAACAACACTGACTGTTGCAGCTAACGATTTCCAGCTCAAAGCAAAAGGCCGCGTGCTTCGCTTTGATGGTTGGACAAAAGTACAACCTGCGGTGCGTAAAAAGAACGAAGAAGATCAATCACTGCCAGCTGTTAAAGAAGGTGAAATACTTACTTTAATAGAACTTGATCCTAAGCAGCATTTTACTAAGCCGCCAGCTCGCTTTAGTGAAGCTAGTTTAGTAAAAGAGCTTGAAAAGCGTGGTATTGGTCGTCCATCTACTTATGCGTCGATTATATCAACAATTCAAGATCGTGGTTATGTACGTGTAGAAAATCGCCGTTTCTTTGCTGAAAAAATGGGTGAAATTGTTACTGACCGCTTAGTTGAAAACTTCACTGATTTAATGAACTTTGATTTTACAGCTAAAATGGAAGGTCGTTTAGATGACATTGCTGAAGGCGAGCGTGTATGGACTCAAGTTTTAGATAAGTTTTATGCTGATTTTTCAACGCAACTAACTGTCGCTAAAGACGAGCCAGAGAATGGTGGCATGCGTCTTAATGAGATGGTTGAAACCGATATAGAATGTCCTACATGTAGCCGCAAAATGGGCATACGTACGGCTTCAACCGGTGTTTTCTTAGGGTGTACTGGTTACAGCCTTCCGCCAAAAGAGCGTTGTACTACAACAATGAACTTAGTGTCTGGCGATGAAGCGGTTGCTGCTGATGTCGAAGACGTAGAAACCGAAAAATTAATGCAGATGAAGCGTTGTCCTATTTGTGAAACTGCAATGGACTCATACCTAATTGACGAAACCCGTAAACTACATGTGTGTGGTAATAACCCAGCATGTAAAGGGCATATAGTTGAAGAAGGTACCTTTAAAATTAAAGGCTACGACGGACCAATTATCGAATGTGATAAGTGCGGTTCTGACATGGAGCTTAAATCGGGTCGCTTTGGTAAGTACTTTGGTTGCAATAACGACGAGTGTAAGAACACACGTAAGTTACTTAAAAATGGTGAGGCTGCTCCACCAAAAGAAGATCCTGTTCACATTACTGAATTAGAGTGTGAGAAGTCAGATGCGTATTTTGTTTTGCGTGATGGCGCTGCGGGTATATTTTTAGCCGCAAATACTTTTCCTAAGTCACGTGAAACACGTGCACCTAAGGTTGAAGAACTAAAACGCTTTAGAGACCGCATTTCGCCTAAGTTTTATTATTTAGCAGATGCACCAGCTAAAGATCCTGATGGTAATCTTGCTGTTGTACGCTATAGCCGTAAAAATAAATCTCAGTATGTTATGACTGAAGTTGACGGTAAAGCTACCGGCTGGACTGCTCATTATGAGGCAGGTAAATGGACAGAAGAAGCGAAGAAAAAAGCAGCGC
>NZ_JACJDN010000535.1:0-2767 GCF_014163565.1 Pseudoalteromonas sp. SR45-5
GGCGAGCAATAGTCCATGATGAGTTTAATGGTAATGCGTGGCTTACGTCTGACTTTTTAAAATATAATAATGTAAAAACAAATACGCAGAGCGAAAATGATGAGCAACTTATTGCAAGCTACTCAGTTATTACAGAGCCTGCTACACAAAAATGGCTCTATGGTTTAGCCTATTCCAGTAGTAACTCACCAAATGTTGAAGGTAATTCGCTAGGTTTATTGCGTAAAAAAAGTCGCCAAGCTAAAAACTTACAATACGATGTAAATAGCTTTAACTTCAAAGCTTTACCGCTTGGCGAATTTGAAGAAAAACGCTACAAATACCTCTCCAATAAAAAGAATGTAAAAACATCATCACTTGCTAAAAACTTAAAGCAAAATACACACTCTGATCGCGATTTTTATAACCGCTTATTACAATACTTTGCAGGTACGGGATTTACTTACACGTTAACACCCACGCCTATGAGCGGTGATAATACAATTGACCAATTTTTATTTGAAAACCAACGTGGCTTTTGTGGCCACTATGCCAGTGCCGCCGCGTACATTTTTAGAACCGCGGGTATACCCGCTCGACTAGTAAGTGGCTATTTAGGGGGCGAATTAAATCAAGATAATAATACGCTCACTGTTCGCCAATACGACGCACACGCATGGGTAGAAGTATTTTTACAAAACGAAGGTTGGGTTATTTTTGATGCAACCGCTGTTGTAGCTCCGGAGCGTTTAAATGGCTCACTTTCGCAGAACGAAGAGCTGAATGACGAATTTAAAAGTAACCTTGATTTTGGTTTAGTGAGTTTAAGTAATTTCCCCGCTATTAATTGGTTAAGGTTGGAACTTGAAAACCTCGATTATCAATGGTCTAGCTGGGTACTTGGTTTTGACGAAGAAAAACAAAATGATTTTTTACAATCGATTTTTGGTAGTAAAAACATTTGGCTTGTACCATTAATGGTTTTACTAACAGCTGGTTTTTGTTTTATAGGTTATTTTATTTATTTAAACTTGCCAAAACGCCCGTCTAAATTAGCGCCTATGGTTAAAGAGTTTTATGAAGTAAAAGCATGGGCTAAAAAACAAAAAATAAATACACCCAATAATTTAACACCGAGTCAGCAGTTAGACTTTTTTGCTGATCAACTTCCTCGTTCTGCACAATCTATAAACACTTTTAGGCAGTTATTTAACCAAGTACGCTATGGTAAAAAACCTTTTACGAAAGAGCGTAAAACTCAGGCTAAAGATCTGATAAAATTAATTAAAATTTCCAAATAGAGAATACTATGAATGCTGTTGTTATAGGCGTTATTTTAATGCTCGGGCTATCTCTTGCTCGCGTTAACGTCATTGTTGCCATGATCATAAGCGCGTTAGTTGCAGGTCTTACTGCAGGCTTGGGCATAAAAGAAAGTGTTGATGCGTTTAATTCTGGCCTTTCAGCTGGAGCTGAAATTGCACTAAGTTATGCTATGCTCGGCGCGTTTGCCGTTGCTATTTCTAAGTCGGGTTTAACACGCATTCTCGCTGATAAGCTACTTGCTAAAGTAAATGCAAAAGGCAGCGGTAATGAAACATTTTTAAGTTACTTCATTTTATTAATTATTTTAGGTTGTGCAATTTCTTCGCAAAACTTAGTCCCTGTACACATAGCGTTTATTCCTATTTTGATCCCGCCGTTACTTGTTGTTTTTAATCAGTTAAGATTAGACAGGCGTGCTATAGCGTGTATTTTAACATTTGGATTAGCAACGTCTTACATGGTGCTTCCTTATGGTTTTGGGGGTATTTACTTATATTCGATTTTGCACAAAAACCTAGTTGATAACGGCCTAGACATTGTAAATACCCAAGTCCCTGTGGCGATGATAATTCCTGCATTAGGTATGTTTATTGGGTTACTTATTGCGGTATTTATTACTTACAAAAAACGCCGCGAATACACCGAGCTCCCATTAACAACTGTGAGTAAATCTGCTGAGGTAGAAAACCCTAAAAAAGTAATGATTGTGGGGCTTTTTGCAGTACTTGCCTCACTTGTTGCACAAAACCTAAGTGGCTCAATGATTTTAGGTGGCTTAGTAGGTGTAATGATATTTAGTGTATTTGGTGTAGTTAAGTGGGAAGAAAACGGCGACGTATTTAGTAAAGGCGTTGCGATGATGGCCATGATTGGCTTTATTATGATATCGGCACAAGGTTTTGCATCGGTTATGCAAGCCACTGGCGATGTAGCAAGCTTAGTACACAGCGCAGCCGCCCTTTTTGATGGTAATAAACCTTTGGCCGCCGGTGTTATTTTGTTAGTCGGGTTATTAATTACAATGGGAATTGGCAGTTCGTTTTCAACAGTGCCTATTATTGCAACTTTGTTTGTTCCTTTGTGTTTAGATCTTGGGTTTTCTGTTATGGCTACCGCTGCGCTTGTTGGTACTGCGGGCGCTTTAGGTGATGCAGGCTCTCCTGCTTCAGACTCAACGCTTGGCCCAACATCGGGTTTAAATGCCGATGGCCAGCACGACCACATTAGAGACTCTGTTATTCCAACGTTTATTCACTTTAACATACCGCTGCTGATATTTGGCTGGATTGCAGCAATGGTACTTTAAAAAGTATTTATGTAAGTATTAATAAATGTAATTAAAAGCTAAATATAACCAAAAAGGTATGTTAAAAGCATACCTTTTTAGTATCCAAATCCAACAACTCTCACCCCTATCAATTCCCTTCAGTTTGATTACTTTTTTAGTTAATACTCACTCTGT
>NZ_JACJDN010000536.1:0-2752 GCF_014163565.1 Pseudoalteromonas sp. SR45-5
TAATTTTACCTGCACTTTTATCTAGCTTTTCTTTTTGTTTTAAATCCTGAGTTATCAATTCTTCGCCCAGCCCATCTTGTGATTGGTGGCGTTCAATAATACGTTTGCTTGCGCGTTCTAGTTTTGCTTTTTTGCGGCTTAACTCATCGAATGTGCCGCTCCACTCTTTACTCGCATTGGACTTTAATTTACACCCATCAATGGCAAACATGTTGCGGCCTATCAAGTTTTCCTCATCACATATCATCAGCACTTGCGTGAAAAGTGGCTCAATCTGTTCATGCATTTTAGCCACAAAACCCGCTATAGATGTGTAATGCGGCTGGATATCACCCGACACACTCATAAATAAAATATTATGCTCGCAAGCCTTTGCAATCCGACGGCTACTGATAAAACCATGTGCATAGCCCAGTAAAATAATCTTTAGCATTACCGAAGGCGGATACGCAGCAGCGCCCGTTTTGTCATTGTTGTACCACGCGTCAAACCCCGATAAATCGAGTTTATTTTCGACAATATAACAAAGGGCATACTCAAAAGTGCCAGGCAGAATTTGCTCAGCGAAATTGATAGGAATGAATTTATTTTGACAGGATAAGTCAGGCTTGTAGTTAGCCATAACAGTTTACCGTGGGTGAATAATATCTATTAGATCACAGCGAATGAATGGATTCAAGGTTAAAAAGCAATCAATTGAAAATAGTAGGATACGTTCCTAAAAAGAGTAATTCTACAGCCTCAACGCCTCATTCAGAGGCAATAAAATAGTTGGTTAAAATAAGCGACGCAGGAGCAAAAACCAACTGTTTTTTGTCCTGCTGAAATGACTTGTTAGGATATGAGTTGAATTAACCCTGCAACACCTGATATGAAAGAAACGATAGTTACGCCTACAACAATTTTATTTTTAATAAAGTCTCTATAAGCTAGGTGAAATTGACTATATTTAGGATTGATTGAAGTAACCATTTTTATCCCTGACTTAGTTAAAGTAACGGCTTCATTGGTATGGCTTGTATTTGAGTCATAATTTTCAATTAGGTCGTTGATCTTCAAAGATAACAACCCCTCTTGCAATCTAAACTGGATACCTGAGTAACTAGAATTCTCTTCTTTAAGTCTCATGCAATACTCTAATGCATCATATTTAACTTTATCTATAGGTTCTTGGTCAATTGAGTGCCAAAAATACGTAAGTATTTCTTTTTCTATTTTAGATAAATTGATTTTTTTCAAATCTGCAACTTGCTGAGCAAAAACCTTTCTATTTTTATCTTCTATTTGGCTATAAATTTCGCTAACTTTTTCTACTTGCTCTTTAGTTTTTTTTAACGGCTCTAACAAAAGACTCTCCCTGTAATTTAATATCCTAACGCTTAACATATGGGGATTTTAGGAGCGCTTTTTCAGCGAGTAAAATTCCCACCATGATGTTTTTGTTATGCATAGCCGAACTCCAAAAATGCCATTAATGCAAAAAGAGATAAAAGACTACCAGACAGGTAAACTCTTGCTTGCCTGTAGCTATTAGGGTTATCTTTTTTCCGAAGCATTTCCGCTGCGCCAGTAAGTAGAAGTTTAAGACTAGATAAAGATACTTTTCTTTCTAAAGCAACCATAGCCAGATTTACACCAAAGAACATAAACAAAATTAATAGCACTATTGTTGCGATTATTGTTGATGTATTTTCAATATTTACCAAGCTAAATCCTTGCTATGTATAACACTTACAATAAGCGGTTTTGTGCCGCTCTTGCGCAAAATCCGTCTTAATTGTTTTGTTATATGACGCTTACAAACCCCATACCTGTCCCATCAGTATTAACATGAAAAAACATCCAAACAACGACAACAATGAGGCACCAATAGTTAAGGGTATTACAGATAGCCCAAATCTTCTTGTTTTTGCTGTCGATGCCATGAGTAACCCACTAAGCCAAACACTCGAACTAACTATTATGCCTGACCCAATAAATGATATTTCTTGAGTCTGGTCCCAAAGCAAGAGCCCTGTAGCAAAACACAAAAACAAAACTACAAACCAAGCTACAACAAAATAAATAGGCCTCTCTTTAAAGCCATCTACGAAAAGGTAGAGACAAACTAGAATAGTGTTTGGAGCAATTATTATTGCAAAATCAGTCACTCGCGTTCTCGTACGGCATATAACTTTTCAATAACGGGCGCAGGCACGTAGGGCATAATGGCGAAGCCGCTCTGCGTGTATGCGTCCCAGCGAACGAAGTGAGTGAGTTTATTGAGTTGTTATGCATGCTTATATACAGAGTGAGTTGTGTTTTTAAAACAGTGTAAGGCGATAAAGGCCCCTAAAGTTAAACTCGCCACGCCACACAAATAATTTAAGTCATAGATTATCGTTTCCATTAGGCTCTCACTGTCGAGAAAAACATAATACGAGGACATTATGTAAAGTAAAGCTATGACAGAGCTTCCAATTTTATAGGAAACCTTTGACGTATTAAAAGCAGCGAACAGCAATGCTATTGAAAAAAACACACTCGAAAATGCTCCGATGTAATAAGCTGAGTCTTGGAACTGATATCCTAATTCTTCATCGCGTAACATAACAAAAGGGGATATGAAGCCGATTAACTCCGCTAGAATTGGTCCACTAAATAGTCCAAAGATTAAAATTTTAAGAGCACGAACCATTAAACCACCTTCTAAATGCATAACACTAAGCTTTGGGGCGCTAGCACGTGGGCTATAATCCGAACGAAGTGAGTC
>NZ_JACJDN010000537.1:0-2745 GCF_014163565.1 Pseudoalteromonas sp. SR45-5
CGCAGTATAGTTGCTTTATATAAGTAATTTTTAACGCAGTTAGAGAGGTATTTAGTTCCTAGAATGAGCATGTTTTCAATAAAATTGATATTACACCTATCCTGCTATTAAGCAGACATAGGAGGGCGGTAGAGTGAACGAGGTATATTAATTTGTGTAGTAAATACACTTATATTTACTTTTTCAGATTCAAGTAAAGTAACGCTAAATAAAGTATCAACATTAAGCATTGAATTAGCAGCGCAGCCACTGACAGGGCATTTGCAATCATTTTGTGGCGTACTTTCGTCGTCGCAACAATCCATCTGCATCATATTTTCAGACATGCTAGCAACAGCTGTTGCATCACTACTGTGTGTCATTGGCATTTGGGCATGCATTGCTGTTTTCGTTGGCAAATGTGGCATTTCGCATACCATAGCTACAGACGCAACTGCCTGACCCACAAAAGTGAGCAGTAAAGTTATCATGAGTAAACTAGAGTAAAAACGTTGCAACATTATGCCTTTTAATAAATTTTAAAATGATTGTAAGATAACCTAACGGCAACCACAAATACTTTAATTATGTAGACTGCGGTTTATCAGGTGTTTTAATTAAGTTACTCGCGATAATTGCAAATATACAATATGCGCTAAAATACCAAAAACCCTCACCAAATTGTGCATTCATAACAAGTAGCTCACCACTTTTACCATGAGCGTTACCTGCTAGGTAAGTCACTATTAATGCAATAACAAATACATCAACCATGCTCCACTTACTTAATGCACAAATAACCAGACCGAGCTTTTGCTTCAACCCATTCAAAGGTAGGCAACAATAAAGCAATTGTAATAGCAGCTTCAAGCTTGGAATAACAATAGAAAACAACCCCACTAAAGCAGCTACAAATAAATTATTATTGCTAGCAAGCTCTTTAACTGTGCCTAAAATACTTTGTGTTTTGTTATAGGCGCTAATCTCGCCCTCTAACTTATCAAGCCCTAGCATATTCGAGAACATCATTAGCATGCTACGAGTCCGACCATCGCCCTCTTCAGCAAGCATTTCAATGCCCGCTTGCGCTAATTTTGATTTATCTATGTTGCCCTCTATTGTTAATACTGGTTTTGTAATACCAGGAAACAATAAACAAAGAGCAACCACTACACTTATAACCGACAACCAATTACGCATATTTATTCTGCTATTGCCTCAATAATGTCATCACTGTATAAAACAGCATCCAATAAAAAATTAAATATATCGCCAATGTGCAGCTCTGAGTTTATGTTGGCCAAATGGACCATAGCTTCATCTATATTATCTAATTCAAACTCTTTTATAAGCGATAAACAGTTCCCTAAGATGCCGCTCTCTAATAGTAACGCATCAGATATTGCAGCATCTAAAGTAAACTCTTTAACTATGTCTTTTAATTCAGCATCTAAAATAGCATCAAGCACCGAGAACAAACCCACCAGATACCCTTGCTCGGTCAACTCTTTATTATTTTGCTCCAATATTAGCGACATAAATTGAGCCCGCGTTAAAGCAAGCTTAGTTAATTCGGTTGGTTTTTCGACCCCCAACTCACTAATTGCTAATACGCGAACAAATTGTCTTATTGTGTCCTCACCTAAATAAATAACCGCTTGTGAAATAGACGTAATGACTAAATTTGCTTTGCCTGAACGCGCGTTAGCTAGCTTTAAAACCCTCGCTGTTATGGCGACATCTCTGGCCACTCGTTGATGAACTTCTTTAAAGCAAAGTGTTTCTTTTGCTGTAAAACGCAATAGATCAAAAACGGTTAGCTTTGAAGGCTCTACACCTTTATACGTAATCATTTCTGGGCGAGAAAAAAAGAACCCTTGAAATAAATCGCAGCCAGCCAATTTTAATACATTAAATTGTTCATGCGTCTCTATTCGTTCAACAATTATTTTTGCATGTGGATTTGCGCGTTTTATTTTTTTAATGCGCATATTGGTTTTAATAACCGGATCATCTATCTCAATTTTTATGTAATCAACATGTGCTAACAGTGGCTCCCATTTTGGATCGCCATCGTAATCATCAAGTGCAAAAACATAGCCTTCTTTTTTAAGTTCTTGCACACGCTCAGCCACCGCAGGAATATTACCCGTGCGCTCCACTATTTCAATAACACTATTTTCTGGCAATAAAAGTTTGGGGAAGTTATCGAGAATAGTTTCTGATGACAAGTTTATAAAAGCTAAATGATGTGCGGTAAGTCTATCTAAACCAACCAACATTAAAGCATTAAAAAATAGGCGGCTTGTCGCATGGACATCAGAAGTGCCTACAGGAAACGCATTATTGGCTGAGTCTCTATAAAGCAATTCGTACGAGAAAACATTCTGGTCTATATCAAAAATAGGTTGCCGCGCAACAAACTGAGTTATTTTTTGTACTTCATCAGGTATGTTATGTAATTTCACTTGGCTCTAAACCTATAAATAAAAGATGGCAAAACAGCCAATAATATGTGTACTTTAATGCAACACGCATAAGATAAATATAGTCGTCATTGCAAAAACGTTAAAATTACACAACACTAATATAAAATATTAATATAAAAGGTAGAGATTTGACTAACTTTATTCGGTTATTAGTACTGAGCCCTCTGCTATTTGTATTTTTTAGCTATGCCAGCATTAATCCTACTCCCCTCAAATATAATGTCAGCGCGTCAGGGAGTCATTATCCATATTATACAAATGATCCAGAAAAGCCTGG
>NZ_JACJDN010000538.1:0-2737 GCF_014163565.1 Pseudoalteromonas sp. SR45-5
AAAAAGTAACTCGCTACGAGTTAGAGCTTCCTTGTAGCGACCATGCCATGGTAGTTTACTATCAGGCGCAAACGGATTGCGTGGCCGAAAAAGTAAAAATGATGGCGTTAAATCATTTAATTAATCAAGATTACTTTAACGAGTTACGAACAACACAACAGCTAGGTTATTTAGTGGGCGCAGGTTATGCACCTTTTAATACTCGTGCTGGAATAGCATTTTATGTGCAGTCACCTAAGTTTGATGCAAAAACATTATTGCATCGTCATAACAGCTTTATTAAAAAATACCTTGATAACATTGATGCACTTGATGAAAACGATTGGCAACAGCAAAAACATGGCCTTAGTACTCATATTGCAGAAAAAGATAAAAACTTGCGCCTGCGCTCACAACGGTTATGGCTTGCTATTGGTAACAGAGATCACGCATTTCATATGCAGCAGCGACTTTTAGATGCCCTAAACGCACTAACACTAAGAGAAGTAAAAGTTTATGCACTAAGCCTATTTGATGATAATAGACCAAGATATGAGCTTTTAAGCTCGGCGAAAGTCAGTAAATCTCAAAATATGCCCGTTTACTCTCAATCTCTTTGACTCTAGGTTTAGCTTGTTTTAAATTATCATTTGTAAATTAGAAGTAATCAAAAAATGATAAAAACAATAATAAAACTAAGCATGCTTGTAGTACTTGCTTACTCATTTGAGCTTTTTGCCTTTGAGTCATCACTTAATTACAACTCAGACAATATACTTATACTAGCAAGCGCCATTATAGCGCTTGCTTTGCCGTACCTGTTATTTGTAATCCATAAACTCAGACGTTCACGCCGCCAACTTCGACTTTCGGAAAAACGCCTTAAAAGTACTGTAGAAGGTAGCGGCGATACACTTTGGGACTGGAACATAAAAACAGGCGAAGTTATTCGTATTAACGATAAGTATTTAATGGACTCAACTACGTTAATGGGGTTTCCGCCAAATAAAGGCCTTATCCATCCTCACGATATTAATAACGTTGAGCACTTGCTAAAAGTGCACTTTGCCGAGCAGTCTGCTTTTTTTGAAGCCACCTACCGAATAAAAGATACTTTTGGTCGTTGGCATTGGGTGCTCGATCGCGGAAAAATAATTGAAAAAGACACCAACTTATCACCCCTTAGAATGACAGGTACCGTTCGCGATATATCACAGTTAAAATCAACTGAAGAGCGCTTAAACCTTTTTGCAAAATGTGTTGAGTCGCTTACTGACGCCTTAGCAATTTACGATAAAAACTTTAAACTGGTTGATATAAACCCTAGCTTTTTAACCTTGTTTGGTGGCGTACGCGAACAATACTTAGGAAAAGATTTTAGCCTATCTGGGTATGAGCCAAGCTACACAAACAGAATTATTGAAATAGTAAAAGAGCGCGAACATATTCAACAAGAAGTGAAGCTTCGTAATAGTGAGCGCATTTTATTACCGATAGAAATATCGATAGATGAAATTAAAAACGATCAAAATCAAATAACTAATTATGTCGTTGTTTATTCAGATTTAACAGAGCGTAAAAAAGCAGAATCGCAGTTACATAACTTATCGAATCGAGATCGCACAACCAGTCTGCCTAACCGAAATTTATTTTTTACTGATTTGCAAAAGCTAGTAAAGCTCAATTCGCATCACGCCTTACTTGTGTTCGATTTAGATAACTTTAAAAAAATAAATGACTCGTTAGGACATCAGCTAGGTGACAGCTTATTAGCTAAACTAGCAATGCGCTTAAATAAACTAACCCGTGAAAATGATGTATTTTATCGTTTAGGCGGCGATGAGTTTGCTCTGGTAATGTCTGACACTAACGACATACATGTAATTACACGCATGGCTAAACAGTTTTTAGCAGCCATTGCTACACCATTTAAAATGGCAGGCCACGAACTGGCAATCACCTCAAGTGTAGGTATTGTATTATTCCCTGAAGACGGTAATACACCTGAACTGCTTTTAAAAAATGCAGATACCGCGATGTATCATGCTAAAAAGAAAGGTAATAGCTACCTATTTTTTAACGACACGATGAACCGTCAAGCCGTTAAACGACTGCAAATTGAAAACCTCATGCGCTTTGGTTTAAAAGAAGACCATTTTGAAGTGTACTACCAACCAAAAATGAATATTCGCACAGGCAAGCTAACCGGAATGGAAGCATTAGTGCGCTTTATTACACCCAAAAAAGGCATTATTAGTCCGGGAGTTTTTATACCTATAGCCGAGGAAACGGGCCAAATAATTGAAATTGGTGAGGTGGTATTAAACAAAGCCTGCAGAGACGTAAAAGAATGGCTAGATAGCGGTTTATTTAGCGGCCGAGTAGCTGTCAACTTATCAGCAAAGCAATTTAGCCTCCCCGATTTAACCTCTCGTATTGACGTTATTTTGCAAAAAAATGAATTACCTTCTTACTTTTTAGAGCTTGAAATAACAGAAGGTACTGTAATGGATGACCCTAAAGAAGCCATTGCAATTATGCGTTCGTTAAGTGCCCGAGGTATTCATTTAGCAATGGATGATTTTGGTACTGGTTATTCATCATTGGCGTATTTAAAGCAATTTCCGCTTAATACACTTAAAGTAGATAAAGCATTTATAGATGACATGACCAACGAACGTGGCCGTAATATGGTCGACTCAATAGTCACTATTGCACATAACCTTGATTTACATGTAGTGGCTGAAGGTGTAGAACA
>NZ_JACJDN010000539.1:0-2726 GCF_014163565.1 Pseudoalteromonas sp. SR45-5
AATTAAGACCGAGGCTAGTAATACCAAGCTTAACGACGCTCTAGCTATTAAATAAACAATTTAAATATTGACTTATGTACCCGTATTTATATTTTTTAGGTTATTGTATAGCATGAGCTTTAAGCTTTTTGGTAGCTATAAATTCTTACTTTTTAACTCATATAAGGCTGTAAACCCACACTATGTTTGTAATTGATAATATCATTCTCGTTAGTGCCATTTTAATTTTACTTGGAGTGATCTCGAGCAAGTTATCTGCACGCGTTGGCTTACCGGTGCTGGTGCTATTTTTACTTGTAGGTATGCTCGCAGGTGAAGACGGTATTGCAGGTATTTCATTCGACAACGCAGAGGCCGCACATGCTCTGGGTACTCTAGCGCTTGCCATTATTCTATTTGATGGCGGCTTACAAACACCTACCAGTTCAATTAAACAAGTGTGGAAACCCGCGTCTGCTTTAGCAACCGTCGGGGTGTTATTTACCGCTGTAATTACAGGCCTTGTGGCCACTTATATTTTAGACTTGCCCATACTACAAGGTGTATTACTTGGCGCCATTGTTGGCTCTACAGATGCCGCAGCCGTGTTTGCACTTTTACGAAGTGCGGGTATTCACTTAAATAAAAAGCTTAAATCGACCCTTGAAATAGAAAGCGCCTCGAACGATCCAATGGCTATTTTTCTAACGGTTGGTTTGCTCGAAATGCTCGTTAATGACATGCCAGTAGGGCTGGGTTTACTACAGTTATTTGCTCAACAAATGGGTGCTGGCGCTATTTGTGGTCTTTTAATTGGTAAAATATCGGTTTGGTTTATTAATCGAATTAAACTAAATGCATCGGGTTTGTATTTAGTGATGGTAACAGCATTTGGACTGCTTTCTTTTGGCCTTTCTGCAACGCTCGGCGGCAGTGGATTTTTAGCTGTATTTATAACGGGTGTTATTTTAGGTAACAGCAAATTTGTATATAAACGCGGTATTTTTCTGTTTCATGACGGCTTAGCATGGCTTGGGCAAATAACCATGTTTGTTGTATTAGGCCTCCTTATAAATCCGTCGTCATTGGTTGATGTATGGTTAGAAGGACTGCTTATTGCATTGGCACTCATTTTTGTTGCTCGCCCATTAGCTGTAGCGCCTATTTTAAAACTGTTTGGCTTTAATAATCGCGAAACCTTATTTGTATCTTGGGTTGGCCTTAGAGGCTCAGTGCCCATTATTTTAGCTATATTCCCATTATTATTTGGTCTTTCAGGGGCTGAGCTTATTTTTAATGTTGTTTTTTTCGTAGTGTTAATTTCAGCCACGTTACAGGGCTCAACAATGCCGTGGATGGCTAAAAAACTAAATTTAGTAGAGCCGCCACCTGATTTGGCTGCTGCAACACTCGAAATCACAGCGTTAAACGATATTGATATAGAAATTGTAGAATACACTTTAAGTGACGTTTCTCGGGTTTCTGGGCGCAGCTTGTCACATGCTGCACTTCCTGAGAGTGTGGTTGTTGCTATGATCACACGAGGCCCGTCAATCATACCGCCACGAGGCTCAACTAAGTTAAAACCAAACGATCATTTATTTGTTGTTTTAAAACCAGATAACAGACCTTTTGTTGATTTAGTTTTTACAGCAACCGATAAAACAAACCATCAAGATAGCCACTTAGCCCACAACGAACTCAAAGTGAAAGGGGTAACGTTGATAGGCGATATATTTTACTCTTACCACATGCAAATAGACGCCCCAGAAGAGATAAGCTTGGAAGAAGTAATTAATCAAAAGCTTTCAGGTGAAGTCAGTAAAGGCGCTATAGTTGTTATTGGTAATGTGCAAATACGCGTTATAACAATGGTACATACACGCATAGTTACCATTGGCTTAAAGTACTTAAATAACCCAGAAAAGCGACTTTTAAAGCAGTAATCATTAACAGTGATTTATTTAGCGCTAGGCTCATGTTCATAGCTGCGTAGGTTAGGTTGAGTGACACGAAACCCAACGGATCTCCAATCCACTTTGCAGCTTTAACGTTAAATATATGCATTGTTTTTGTAGGCGCTTAGCTTGTTAGCGCGTCGGGTGTTAGCTTTATTTTTTGCTTACTTTATTTCAAGAATTATTGTTTTGTACGTATATTTTTTAAACACTCAAAAGCCTGCTTAATCGCAGGCCTTTTGTTTGGAAGTGAATGATTTAATATGCTATTTAACTGTTAAACGGGTAATCAACGTTTGTAAAAGGCCATTCGTTTTTAACCCATGTTTTAACGTTTGTTTTAAGCTCATCAAAAAGCGGTGTAGAAAGGTGCTCTTTAGCAACCCAGCTAAATACAGTGGCATCAAATTCACTATCAACCGTACCTGTAATATAAATACAGCCAATCACCTTCGTTTTATCGTTATTCATTACATGAAAAGTAAAAGATTCTTTATTATTAAATGCGATTAAGTCACTTTCCAATGATTGCGTGTTTTCTTGCAAAGTAAAGTCATCAGCAGGCCATGTGGTGCCTAAGCTAATTTGAATAAACTCGCGAGCAGACATAAGCGCTTTGTAATCAAGTTTTGTGTACTTAGGGTTTACCTTAACTAAGGTGAAATTTTCAAAGTGCTTTTCAATCGGTACTACAAATTCGTTATTTACTAAAGTCTCAGCCTGCACAAATGAGCAGCAAAATGTATAAATAGCAAAAACGAATATAAGTAGTTTTGTCATATTTCTTCC
>NZ_JACJDN010000053.1:0-11238 GCF_014163565.1 Pseudoalteromonas sp. SR45-5
GACGACGAGTTATATCAGTATATTGCAAGCAATACGCAAAGTATTGGTGAAAGTGCATCCACTATTTTACGTCGTTTATTAAATCTGAGCGGCGAAAAAATTCAAACCGCAAACGTAGAACTAACTCAAAATAATCAAACTGCGACTACGTCTACCGCCACATTAAAAAGCTCAGAGCTACCTGCTGCTGAGACTGCAAAAAAACAAACGCCTGTAGCTCACGCACCCGTGAAGCAAAAAAGCGATAATGTTTTTAATGTATTAAATAAAGAAGAGCTGGCAATGCAGAAGGGTGTTGTTGGGCGCTTTTTGTTTATTTTAAGTGCATTTTACCGCACACATAAAACTGATTTTTCGGCTGTACTAGATATTAAAGGGCGTGACCGTGTTTACTTTGCTACTAGTAAAGAAGCCTTAGTAAATAGCGGTAGTAGTATGAACCCTAAAAACATAACTGATAGTGAATATTGGGTTATGACAAATTCTAATACAACGCGTAAAAAAATGATGCTTCATGAAGTTGCTCTTTGCCTTGGATATAGTGCAGAGCAAGCTGAAAAAATTCGCGATTACCTGTAAGGAAATATAATGGCTATTCACTCAGGCGCAGGCAAAACTGCTCCACAATCAGCACTGGTTAACGTACCTAAATTAGTATCTGCGTATTACTTAAACGAACCTGATCTTGAACAAAATCCAGAGCATTGTGTTGCTTTTGGTACATCAGGCCACCGTGGTTGTTCTTACGATGTTAAATTTAACGAGTCACACATTTTAGCGATTACTCAGGCTATTTGTGATTATAGAAAACAAAATGATATTTTTGGTCCGTTATTTTTAGGTAAAGACACACACGCACTGAGTGAGGCTGCATTTAATTCAGCTATTGAAGTTTTAGTTGCTAACGAAGTGCAAGTGATAACGCAAGAAAACGGTGACTTTACACCAACGCCAGTTATCAGCCACGCCATAGTTAGCCATAACAAGCTGCACCCAAATGAGCTTGCAGACGGGATTGTTGTTACGCCTTCACATAACCCTCCTGAAGATGGTGGCTTTAAATACAATCCACCTAATGGCGGACCTGCTGATACCGACGTCACTAAGTGGATTGAAGACAGAGCAAATCAACTTTTATTAGAAGACTTGGTTGAAGTTGAGTTATTCCCATTCGCTAAAGCTTCACGTTCAGGCTTTATTCGCTACGAAGATTTAATGACTCCTTATATTGATGATTTAGCAAATATCGTTAATTTAAAAGCCGTTAGCGATGCAGGTATCAAAATTGGTATCGATCCACTAGGTGGTTCAGGTATTAATTTTTGGCCTGTTATTGCTAAAAAATATAATTTAGATTTAACCGTCGTTAATGATGTTGTTGACCCACGTTTTGCTTTTATGCCACTTGATAAAGATGGCAAAATTCGTATGGATTGTTCATCACCTTATTCAATGGCAAACCTTATTGCATTAAAAGATGACTTTGATGTGTCTATTGGTAACGACCCTGACTACGATCGCCACGGTATTGTAACGCCAGATGGTTTAATGAATCCAAACCACTTTTTAGCAGTGGCAATTGATTACTTACTTAAACACCGTGATTGGAATGAAACAGTAGAGATTGGTAAAACACTGGTTTCTAGCTCTATGATCGATAAAGTAGCAGCGCGCAATAATCGAAAAGTAAAAGAAGTACCCGTAGGCTTTAAATGGTTTGTTGAAGGCTTAAGCAAAGGCAAGCTTGCATTTGGTGGCGAAGAAAGCGCAGGTGCTGCATTCTTACGTTTTGATGGCTCTGTATGGTGTACAGATAAAGACGGCTTTATTATGGGACTACTTGCTGCAGAAATACTTGCAGTAACAGGTAAAACTCCATCAGCGCTTTATAAAGAACTAGAACAAGAGTTTGGTTCTCCAATTTATAAACGCCTTGATGCACCGGCCTCAAGCGGCCAAAAGTCACGTTTAAAAGCATTGAGTGCTTCTGATGTTAAAGCAGATACACTTGCTGGCGAACCTATTTTGCAAAAACTGACTCATGCACCAGGTAACGATGCGGCAATTGGTGGTTTAAAAGTGGTCACTGAAAATGGCTGGTTTGCAGCGCGTCCATCAGGTACTGAAGATATTTATAAAATATACCTTGAATCATTTAAAGGTGAAGAGCATTTAGCGTTACTTGAAAAAGAAGCTAAAAAGCTTGTAGATTCAGTTATAAGCTAACTTAATCTAATAATTTTAAAACGGCTGATTTATTCAGCCGTTTTTGTTTCTATACCTCTACCTTGTGCATATATATGCATAAGAGTTTACTCTCACATTATTTTTAAAGGGCTTATTACATGTCAGCCAATCCATCTTACTTAAATGAATTAAAACAAACGGGCGATTTTTTAACGCTTAGTCGTGACAACGAATGGCATTTAGATGCAGGTGAATTTGTTTTAGATAATGGAACTCGTGTAAATATACACGATACCGGTGTAATTGAGTTTCAACCTGCTGTTAAAACAAGCAAAGATGTAATTTATTCAAGCGCTGTACACGGTAACGAAACTGCGCCAATTGAAATTTGTGATACGCTCATTAAACAAATTATAAAAGGTGAGCTAGTCCTTAAGCAGCATGTTTTATTTATTTATGGTAATCCACAATCAATTAATATTGGCCTGCGTTTTGTAGAAGAAAACTTAAATAGATTATTTAATGGTCACCATACAGTTGAAGGTGTACCAATGAATAATGAGCGTACTCGTGCTGCAAAGCTTGAGCAATACGTAAGCGATTTTTATACGCGTGGCGAGCAAGGCAGTAGCCGGTGTCACTACGACTTACACACTGCAATTAGAGGCTCTAAAAACGAAAAATTTGCTGTGTATCCATTTTTACATGGTAAGCCTTGGAAAAAGTCACAGTTACAATTTTTATTGAGTTGTGGTGTAAATACCGTACTTATGATGAAATCTCCTGCAACAACATTTAGCTATTATTCGTCATTTATACATGGAGCTGATTCATTTACCGTAGAGCTAGGTCAAGTTAAACCATTTGGCCAAAACGACATGGCTCGCTTTGAAAAAACAAAGCAAACCTTAACTGCATTAATTAGTCAAAATGAAGTTGAATATCCTGAATTTAATGCAAACGATTTTGAGTTATTTGCTGTCCATCGCACAATTAATAGAACGCAGGACGATTTTAGTTTTCCTTTTTCTGATAATGCTGAGAACTTTACTGGCTTTGCGAAAGGTGAACTACTTGCAACCGACGGTGATAAAGCGATTTACGCTGACGTTGAAGGAGAGGCTATTATTTTCCCAAATGCGAGCGTAGCATTAGGGCAAAGAGCACTCCTTACAGTTATTCCAATGGATATTGATAGCGATTTCGTCTAATTAAACTCATCAGACCACTGGTAGCTTCAAGTTAACTATATGATTACTATTAATTAAAGTAACCGTATCGTTAACTTGCCACTTATTTAACCTGTATTTGCTTTTGTTTCGTCCCAGAACTGTTGAATAACACTTTACGTTAACGTAAAGTGTTGGCAGCTTTAATTAAAGATAGTGCAGATGTTGCAAAGTTTAACCAGCAGCAATCACCCATAATAATAATTTAAAGGGGCACTGTTTTACCGACAACAAAAGAAGGTAGGTTATGAGTAATCCAAATAACGTATCGCTGAATATTAACCACGAGCTTGAATTTATTGATGGTCAAGCGCTTAATATTCCAACCCTTAGTATTTTAACTGAGGACGGCGACATTCATCCTAGTGCAACCGCACCTGATATTTCAAAACATACCGCTATTAAGTTATATGAAACAATGCGTTTTATACGTTTGTTAGATGAACGTATGCAAGGCGCGCAGCGCCAAGGCCGTGTTAGTTTTTATATGCAATGCCTAGGAGAAGAAGCCGCAGTTACAGCCTCTGCTGCTGCACTTGATCAAAACGATATGATCATGGCTCAATATCGTGAACAGGCAGCACTGCATTATCGTGGTTTTACGCTTGATCAATTTATGAACCAAATGTTCTCAAATGAATTGGATTTAGGTAAAGGTCGCCAAATGCCAATCCATTATGGTTCTAAAGCGCTAAACTACATGACGATTTCATCGCCACTGGGTACGCAAATACCACAGGCCACAGGTTATGCATATGGTCAAAAAATAAAGCATATCGACGCTAAAACAGGTGAGCTTGCAAGCACAATTGATAACGTGACTATTTGTTACTTTGGTGAAGGTGCTGCATCAGAAGGTGACTTTCATGCGGGCTTAAATATGGCGGCTGTTCACAAAGCGCCGGTTATATTTTTTGCACGTAATAACGGCTATGCCATATCTACCCCTGCTGATGAACAGTTTAAAGGCGATGGTATTGCGTCGCGTGGTGTGGGTTATGGCATTAAAACAATTCGTGTTGATGGCACAGATGCACTTGCTGTGTATGCGGCGACTAAAAAAGCACGCGAAATAGCCTCAACACAAGGTGAGCCTGTGCTTATTGAATCGATTGCTTATCGATTAGGCGCGCATTCTACCTCAGACGATCCCAGTGGTTATCGCTCTAAAGATGAAGAGGCAAATAATCAAATCTGTCCTATTGATAAATTTAGAAAATGGTTGGTCAAGCAAGATTGGTTAAACGAAGAGGACGACATAAAAGCAAAAGAGTCGATTCGTGAAGAAATTTTAGCAGCGCTTAAGCGTGCTGAAGTTGTTGCAAAGCCCGCTTTAGAAGAATTGGTATCTGACGTTTACGATACACCAATTCCATTATTGCAACGTCAGTACGAGCAATTAAAAGAACATATAAAACAGCATCCAGATGCTTACCCAGTAACCGCAGGGAGAATTAAGTAATGGCTAAAATGAACATGCTCCACGCAATTAACTCTGCCCTCGATATTACGATGAACGAACACCCTCAAGCCTGTATTTTTGGCGAAGATGTTGGTTACTTCGGTGGTGTATTTAGAGCAACATCAGGTTTGCAAGAAAAGTACGGTAAGCATCGCGTTTTTAATACGCCTTTAACCGAACAAGGTATTTTAGGCTTTGCTAATGGTTTAGCGGCATTTGGTGCGCCTGCATTGGCAGAAATTCAATTTGCTGATTATATTTTCCCAGCGTTTGATCAAATAGTAAATGAAGCCGCTAAATTTCGTTATCGCAGTGGTAATGAATTTAATGTAGGTAACTTAACTATTCGTACGCCTTATGGCGGTGGTATTGCTGGTGGCTTATATCACTCGCAATCACCCGAAGCTTATTTTGCACATACACCGGGCTTAAAAGTGGTTGTACCGCGTAACCCTTATCAAGCTAAGGGTTTATTACGTGCCTCTATTAAAGATGATAACCCTGTCATATTTTTTGAGCCTAAGCGTTTATATCGTGCATCAACAGGCGAAGTGCCAGAAGAAGATTATAGTATTGAATTAGGCACGGCTGAAGTAGTACAAGAGGGTACCGATATTACGCTTTTAGCGTGGGGTGCTCAAATCGAGATTATTGAAGAGGCAGCACAGCAAGCAAGCGAGCAAGGTATAAGCTGTGAAGTAATAGATCTTCGTAGTATTTTACCATGGGATGTTGAAACGATTGCTAAATCGGTTATTAAAACCGGCCGTTTAATCGTGAGCCATGAAGCGCCTATAACTAATGGCTTTGGTGCCGAGATAGCAGCAACAATACAACAAGAGTGTTTCTTGCATTTAGAGTCACCAATTTTACGTGTATGTGGTCTAGATACACCATACCCGTTGGCACTTGAAAAAGAATACGTACCGGACGCACTAAAAGTGTTGGCTGCAATTAAACAATCAATGGATTTTTAGGGGTTACCATGGCGAAAGATTTTATATTACCCGATATTGGTGAAGGCATTGTTGAATGCGAAGTTGTTGAGTGGCTAGTTCAAGAAGGCGATACCGTATCTGAGGACCAGCCAATTTGTGATGTGATGACAGACAAAGCATTAGTACAAATTCCAGCAGTGCATGATGGCATTATTTCAAAGCTATATTATCAAAAAGGTGAAATTGCTAAAGTACATGCTCCTTTATTTGCTATGGATGTAACTGGTGATAGTACGAGTAATGAAGTAGTAGAAGAGCCAGTTCAAGCTGAAAATCAAACTAATAACAATGCATCTGATGTAGTTGAGGACTTTATACTACCAGATATTGGTGAAGGTATTGTTGAGTGTGAGATTGTTGATTGGTTAGTCGCTGAAGGCGACGAAATAGAAGAAGACCAAGCGGTTTGTGACGTAATGACCGACAAAGCATTAGTACAAATTCCGGCAAAATATACAGGCACAGTAAAAAAAATATATTACCAAAAAGGTGAAATAGCAAAAGTACATAGCCCGTTGTTTCAAATGACAATTGCAGGCAGTGCAGTAAAGCCAAATGTTGATATAAACCAAGCGGTCGTAAAGGCTCAAACTAATGCTGTAGTTGAAAAAACAGCACCAGTTGAAACGCAACAAGCTGCTAAAGTTATCAATCAAAAAGCGGTTGCATCACCTGCGGTTCGTCGTAAAGCACGTGAGCTAGATGTTGATTTAACGTGCGTACCAGGTAGTGGTAAAAATGGACGTATTTACAAGCAAGATATTGAAGAGTTTGTAAAAGGCGAAGTGCCAAATACTATTGATACTTCACCGCTTAATAGCGATGCTTCTCAAAGTGCAGTACAAAACCAAACACAGAATCAAAGCGGTGGCGTACGAGTAGAGCAAATTAAAGGCATTAAAGCGGCCATGGCCAAGCAAATGGTGGCTTCGGTTTCAACTATTCCGCACTTTACGTTTAGTGATGAAATCGACTTAACACAGCTTATAGCTTTGCGCAGCTCCTTAAAAGAGCAGTACAAAGCACAAGGCGTAAAGCTCACCATGATGCCATTTTTTGTAAAAGCACTCTCGCTAGCAATGAAAGAGTACCCTGTACTTAATTCAAAAGTGAATGATGATTGCTCAGAGCTTACCTATTATAACGATCATAATATTGGTATAGCGGTTGATTCAAAAATTGGCTTGTTAGTGCCTAATATTAAATCGTGCCAGAGTAAGAGTATTGTTGATGTGGCTAATGATTTAACCCGCTTAACTCACTCAGCGCGAGAAGGGCGTGTTGCACCTGATGATTTAAAAGGTGGGACAATTAGTATCTCTAACATTGGTGCGATTGGCGGCACTATCGCAACCCCTATAATTAATAAACCAGAAGTAGCTATTGTTGCGCTTGGTAAACTACAGCATCTACCACGTTTTGACGAAAGTGGGCAGGTTGTGAGTAAAGCGATAATGCAAGTAAGTTGGTCTGGCGATCACCGTGTTATTGATGGCGGCACTATTGCACGCTTTAATAACCTATGGAAATCGTACTTAGAAAACCCATCGGCAATGATGATGGCTATGAGTTAATAATATAATTGTTTAAACCTAGGGCGTGTTGATCTTTGATGATTGAATTTGCAGCAGTATGTTTGGTTTTTAGGCAAGGCAGAGCCTATGAAGTGTGGTTACTCCCCATAAGTAGGCGATAACGCAGCATAAATGCCAAACATGCGCTGCCCTTCGGGTTCTGCCTAGGGGCGATAAACTCTTTGTTGCTCGGTTTTTACTTAGCCCACTAGGTTACAAACCTCGCGCCGCGATTAAATCGTCCCTAGATTGAACAAATTACAATCCGCAAAGGTCAACACGCCCTAATAAAAAAACCAGCAATTTGCTGGTTTTTTGTTTTAAATGAGTCTGTTTTTATTTAAGATACATGTGTTACTAAAAAGTAATAAAGTTAACCCCGTTAGGGAATATAAAAAATAACACTAAGGAAATTTCATGGAACATTATATGAACGCGCTTCGCAGCTACGCGGATTTTTCAGGCCGTAATCGTCGTAAAGCATATTGGATGTTTGTATTATTTAACTTCATTTTTTCGGTAGTTTGTAATGCGATTGATGGTGTACTAGGTACAATGTTCATTGGCACTATTTATAGCTTAGCGCTATTAATTCCTGGCTTAAGTGCTGGTGCACGTCGCCTTCATGATACTGGTCGTTCAGGCTGGTGGCAGTTACTTTGGTTAGTGCCAGTAATTGGTTGGATTGTTTTAATTGTTTTTCTTGCACAAAACTCACATGAAGGTGAGAACGATTATGGCCCAAATCCAAAAGAACTAGCTGCAGAGCCAGCAGCCGTATAAATAAAATAAGTTAACATCCTAAAAGCTCAGCAATAGCTGAGCTTTTTTGTTTATGGCAATTTTAACTTAAAAAGTAAAGGCCATAGCCAACGGCCAAAGCAGGAATAGATGTATACACAGTCGCAATTACAGCCGCTTTAGGTGCCATTGCAATTGCAGGAAATAACGCATCACCATCGTTAGATATTGCATTAGCAGTTAATGCACTAAATGGAATGATCCCCTGAATATATAACGTAGTAACAATTATTTGCGGACCACAACCGGGTAAAAAACCAATCACCACAGCAATAAGTGGCGCTAAATAAGCATAATGTGCAAACCAGTTTTTTAAATCAAGCCCTGCAATATTTACTAAAATCTCAAACAACATAAACGATGCCACTACCCATGCGGTCACAAAGTGTGTGTCTTGAAGTACTTTAATAATTTTAGAAGGTGGATTACATTCATCGTCTTCTGAGGTTACTTCTTTATAGCTTTCACCTTTAGAAGAATACGCCCATATAGTTACAGTAAATAACGCCATTGCAGCACCAAAAATACTAATACTTGTGCCTGTGTATTTTCCAAATTGATCAAAGTCGACATTAAATGCAATTAAAAAAGCAATAATGAGGCTTGGAATAATAGCGAACATCCAAACGGGTTTGCTTATTTTAATTATACGAGTTGGCAATACTTTAACTTGGTGTTTTTGTTCTTGCTTTGTTGGGCGTAAAAAGTCTTTTGCATGAAGGGCGTTTACTATAACACCACAAAGCGTGCCTACTACTAAGCCAATGGCCATTATGGTTAAACCTTCAGTAGGGCGAGTGGCAAGGAGTAAAAATGCGGCATCTCCCATTGTAGCTGTTAAAACAGCAACAATAGCCCCAAAACTTGCTTGGCCTTTTGTAAACTGGGTAACCACTATTATTGCACCACCACATCCAGGAAGAGCACCTAAAACGGCAGCAAAAAATATTTCTAATACCGGCGATTTAGCACTTAAATAACTAAGCTCTAATTGAGGTAAATGCTCTATGGCGTAGTAATAAATTAATAATGTAGCAGCAACAAATACGCTAACTTGAAAAAAAGCATCACTTAGTGCTGTTATTGTAATTTCACGAAGTGATGGCACAGCTAAGCATACCAGTAAAAAAAGTGGTAATAATAAACGTTTATTTTGGCTAACAAAGCGTTTAGAAGCGGGCGTAATAAATCCTATTTGAGAGAGTAAAATCATACAGTGTTACCAATTAAATAAACTTAGTAACACTGTATATTTTAATTAAATGATAATCAATATCATTTACATCTATTTAAATCGATTACTCTCTTTGAGTTTTTCGATGTTAAACCAATGCTACTTACGTTGAAATTCTGAGTTTGCATTCCACGTTGGCCATTGCTCTTGCTCCGAAATATCAAAACCTACTTTATAAAACAATTGTAAGTCTTGAACAGCACCCGATAAATCCCATTCGTCACGGTAACGATCACACGGTTGATGATAACAACCGCGAAGTACTAAACTCATGCGTTTACGGTAATTAGCTGTCTCTTCGTCAGCTGCGACTGTGCCGCCACCTGCGTACATGGCTGGAATGCCCATATTAGCAAATGCGAAGTGATCAGAGCGGTAATAACCACCAGATGATGGTTTAGGATCGCCTGATATTGTTCTGCCTTGCTCTTTAGCTGCAGTTGCTAAAAACTCATCCATTTGTGACTTACCAATACCGACCACATTCATGTCTTTTACTTTGCCTAATAAATTTAAGCTATCCATATTTATGTTAGCGACTGTTTTATCAGCTGCAATCACTGGGTTAGCTGCATAGTACTTAGAACCTAGTAAGCCTTGCTCTTCAGCCGTAACTGCTAAAAATGTCATTGAGCGGCTAGGATGCTTTGGTAATTTAGTAAACGCTTCAGCTACTTCAATTAGCCCAGCGGTACCCGTTGCATTGTCGTGAGCACCGTTATAAATTTGATCGCCTTTACGTGTTTTATCTGTACCTAAGTGATCCCAATGAGCCGAGTAAATAACATGCTCATCTGGTTTCTCACTACCAGGTAAAGTGGCAATAAAGTTATACGACACTGATTTTTTAATCGTATTTTTAACATTAACAGAAGCAGTTAAATCGCCCATATCAACATGGTAAGCACTTTTAGCAGCATTTGTTTTAACGGTATCAAAATCTAAACCTGCTTTAGTAAAAAGCTCTTTTGCTACGTCAGTTGTAACCCAGCCTTCAACGGCTACACGGTCCATGTTGTTGTTTTCTTTTTGAAAACCAAACTGCTCGCCGCTCCACGAGTTTTCAACAACCGACCACGGGTAAGAAGCAGGTGCTGTTTCATGAATAATAATTGCACCAGCGGCACCTTGTCGACTCGCTTCTTCGTATTTGTATGTCCAACGTCCATAATAGGTCATCGCGTCGCCAGTAAATAAAGTAGGGTCTTTTGTTGCAAAGCCCGGATCGTTAACCAGCATCACAACCGTTTTACCTTTAACGTCTAATCCTTCGTAATCATTCCAATTGTATTCAGGTGCGTTAACGCCGTAGCCCACAAATACAAGTTCAGAATTTTCTATGCCTTCTTGTGCGCTTATGCGGCTGCTACCCATAACCATGTCTTTTTTGTATTGATAGTCTTTACCACCAATACTTAATACCATGTTTGCATCAGCCTCAAGCGACACAAGTGGAACTTCTTGTAAGTAGCTGTCGCCATTACCTGGCTCTAAACCTAGGGCTTTAAACTGCGCAGTTAAATAATCAAGCGTTAGCTTTTCGCCAGGTGATGAAGGAGCACGGCCACCAAACTCATCCGATGCGAGTACTTTTACATGTTTAGCCAATTCATCAGCTTGAATACTGTTAGAACCATTTGTTACATCAGTAGGTGTAATACTTGTTGTTGCGCAACCTGCTAAAACAGCAGTAGCGAGGAGTGTGAGAGAGAAATAATGTTTCATGTCAGCTCTTTTTTTGTTTTAAGTTGTG
>NZ_JACJDN010000540.1:0-2716 GCF_014163565.1 Pseudoalteromonas sp. SR45-5
TTCAAAGTGATACATAAAAATATTTCTATAGAGTGTTTATTTATATTTCTTTTAAAATAAAATTAGGTTAAACCTGAGTTACTTGAGATAATTAATACTGACATAATTATTTAGGTTCATTATGAAACTATTAGTTCGTAACTTGTCTCGTGCTACCACTGAGCATGAGCTTCGTACTTTATTTGCAGAGCACGGTAAAGTGACTACCTGTAACTTGGTACTTGATAAAGAAACTGGCCAATCTAAAGGTTTTGCCTTTGTAGAAATGCCAAACGACATAGAAAGTAAAAGCGCAATTACTGCACTTAACCAATCTAATGTTGATAAAAGTAAGATCCGCGTAAAACTTGCAGACGCATAAAGCTAACTGCAACCTATGCGAAAAAACCAGCTAATGCTGGTTTTTTGCTTTTAGTGCCAAGTATTGTATTTAAGCTTTATATTTAGCTAAAAAAACTAAGCGGTTATTAAATCGCTTTTTATACTTATAGTGCCCAGTATTATAAAAGAAGCAGACAGCACAAAAAATGTCTCCTGCTCAGCTAATATTGCAGCAGTAAAAAATGCAATGCCACTAGCTATAAATACCCACTTTTTTACATTGGCCCATTATGTGCTCCTTTAGATTGTTCGTTATTTATACGCCTTATAAAATCAATCTGCAATTGAATGAAAAGTTCTCTATAAAAATTCGACATCGCTGCGGTGCTTCCTTTATATTGAAAGCCTAATTAAATAACAATATGAAGACTATGGCATCTACTCTTTTAAAAAGCGCTAGCCTGAGCTTGCTAGTTGCACTCTTTGGCTGCTCAGAGCCTGCAAGCGAACAAACTCCATTAGAAAATACAGCAGGTGTAAGCCTTAGCAATCTTAAACAGCATATTAAAACGCTAGCCTCTGATGACTTTGAAGGCCGAGGCCCGCTTACTCATGGTGAAGTAAAAACCGTAGGCTACTTAAGCGAGCAATATAAAGCGCTGGGTTTAACCGGTGCTTATAAAGGTAAATACTTACAGCCTGTAAAAATGGCAATGGTGACAGCTAATCAGGATATGCAGTTAAAGGTAGGTGATTTAAGCTTTGAATCAGGTAAAGACTTTACCGCACGTACCGAGCAACTTCAGCCATTAATTGATGTACGCAATTCTGACGTTGTATTTGTTGGCTATGGTATTAATGCACCAGAATATAACTGGAATGACTATAAAAATATTGATGTAACTGGTAAAACTGTGGTTGTGCTAGTTAACGATCCAGGCTTTGCTACTCAAAACGACGCCCTTTTTACTGGTAATGCAATGACCTACTACGGTCGTTGGACTTATAAATATGAAGAAGCCGCTCGCCAAGGTGCAAAGGCTGTATTTATTGTTCATGAAACCGCGCCTGCGGCATATCCTTGGGGCGTAGTTGAAAGTTCAAACACCGGCACTAAATACACGTTAATGGATAACAATTTAAACGCGTCTAAATTACCGGTTATGGGCTGGCTAACACTTGATGCGACCGAGCAAATGTTTAACGCCGCAAAGCTTAACTATCAAGATTTAAAACAAGCAGCATTAAATAATGACTTTAAAGCGACGCCACTTAACTTAAAAGCAAACCTTGCCTTTAAAAACGAAGTATCACATGCCAAATCGCATAACGTAGTTGCACAAATTACAGGTAGCGAATCACCTGACGAATACGTTGTTATTAGCGCTCACTGGGACCACTTTGGTACTAAACAAACTGATACTGGCCCTAAGATTTATAATGGCGCAGTAGATAACGCTTCAGGCACTGCAGCCACGCTTGAAATAGCACGTATAATGAGCAAAATGAACAAGCAAAAACCATTTAAACGCTCAATTATTTTTGCTAACTTTACAGCAGAAGAAACAGGGTTAATTGGTTCTGAAGAGTTTGCATCGGGTGCGGTTGTACCTACAAAACAAATGGTCGGTTTATTAAATATTGATGGCATGAACGTGCTTGATGGCACTGACTACATTTTACAATACGGTAAAGATTTATCGACAATGGAAAACTATTTAGCAAAGGCTGCAAAATCACAAGGCCGTGTTGTTAAAATGGATCCTCGCCCGCAAAATGGTTTGTTTTTTAGATCAGATCATTTCTCGCTTTCTAAGCAAGGCGTGCCTAGTTTATTATTTATGAGTCTGGGTGATACCGATCCTGAGTACATTGCGCATAAATACCATAAAGAAGCAGACGACTACTCAGCTGGTTGGTCGTTAGGTGGTGTTAAGCAAGATATAAATCTTATTGTTGATATAGCCACACAGCTTGCAAATAATGGCGATTGGCCAAATTGGACGAGCGAGTCTGACTTTAAAGCCAAACGCGCGCAAGATAAGCAATAAATAGCTATTAAATAGTTATGTAATATAAAAATCCTCCTACTTGGAGGATTTTTGTTTTAAACGAGCGCGCATTAATAGCGTTTCGGCCTTTGCCCCTAAATAAACATAAATAGCCAGTGCAATTAAAAGCCCTACCACTGCCAGCATCATCGCTATGGCAGGCATTAAATATTCCGATTGCCCCAACGCCGCTTTAAACATAGTTAACAGCGCCTCAATTGATATAGCAATCAACACAGTAGAGATAAACCGTGTAATAGTGCGCCGCGTAGACGAGTGCCTAAAAATATCCTTATGCATCAGGATTTCTTCTTCGAGTATTGTTTTACCTAAATCAAATACTG
>NZ_JACJDN010000541.1:0-2716 GCF_014163565.1 Pseudoalteromonas sp. SR45-5
ACGTTATTACCTTCAACATTTACGTTATTCATGGCTATTGTGACATTACCTTTACGCTGCGCGTTATGTATTTCGTTATGGCTATAACTGTCACTCATCATCATTGGATAATGATTTGGCATAAAGCTACTAACAGCATCACCTTGCGATTTTAAATGGCCATCTGTATCAATACTGCTGCTACAACTTCCAAACGAGCCAGCCGAACTTGCACCACATGAAGAGTGCGATGCTACAACCGAATCATCATTACCTTTTAAAAATCCACCTGTTAAACCTAAATACGCATTACCATCTGCCACAAAGCGTAATCTAGGTGTACGTGCATCAGGAAATGGCGATATTTTACGGGCATTATTCACTTTTAAATCGTGTAATACACCAACAGCTTCGGTTACATCGCTCCCTAGCCACCATTTGAGTGCTGCATCGACCGCAAAGTTCCATGATGCGCCAGTTAAAGCACTAACGGCTACATCTGCAAGCTCACTTCCACCACCCGCGCCTGCTAAATCAAACGTCGCAACAATATTAAGCGGCTGTAAGCCTGCGTTTTCTAACCAGTTTTCTTGGTTATCAATAATATGGCGTGCAACTAAGTCGCCTGTTGAATGTGTTACAAATACACAGCCATCACTGCATAAATTAGAGCGTGAAATTTGCTTTAACTTTGGCCACACCCAATCGGTAGCAATTTTACCTTCAATTCGCTCATAAGCAGGCCAATCAATTCGCTCATCTGCACGATTATTCCAGTACGATTGCCAATATGTTTCACCGTCATTAATTACATCACTACCCGACTTATTGGTTATTTGCGAAGTTTGTAACCCGTGAATTAATATAATTTTGTAGTCTTTACTCGCAGCAGAAAAGCTCATTAGCATAGCAAGCCCAGCACCAATTAGGTGACTTGGTTTAATTAATGTGTGTGTGCGCTTAGTGTTGTTCATACAATTCCTTAATGTTATGTACGTAATATTTTATTATCATTTAAGGTATTCATACTAGGGCTTGTCAGCCTTGGCGTTCACCAGTATTAGGAACAAAGAACAAAAATGCAACAACTTATTATCATTTATAGGGGTGAAGAAACTTATTACCTATTATTTAATGGGTTAAAAAAGAATAGTTGTTAAATTTAAAATTATCAGGGGTGTTTCGAGAGTAATATTGAGGGGGTAGGTTGAGCGGGTACCGGTAAAGGTGCCCGCTTTAGAATAAGGACGTAACTAATCTAGCCGTTAGCTTTAAGTTCACTGGTAAATTGCCCAATCGCATTTACAACTTCTTGTGCGCCTTGCTGAATTTCCTGCATCACATCACCCGACTCTTTAGATAGTGCTAAACCTTGCTCTGCTTTTTCTTTACCTTTTTCTATTACAGCCACCGTATTTTGGGTTTGTGATTGGTTACGCTGTACTACTTCTACTATTTCTTCTGTTGCTTTTGATGTACGCGATGCAAGCAGTCGAACCTCGTCTGCAACCACAGCAAAGCCTCGACCTTGCTCGCCAGCTCTAGCCGCTTCAATTGCGGCATTTAATGCTAACAAATTGGTTTGCTCTGCAATACTACTAATACTTTGTACAATACTCGATATTTGTTGCGACTGCTGATCAAGAGCTGAAATTTCACTTGCAGCTTGCTCCATGTTAATAGCAAGCTCGGTCATTACTGTAACCGTATCTTGTATAACGCTCGCGCCTTGCTCTGCTTTTTTATCAGTTTGGGTTGAGGTGCTATAAGCAATTTCGGCAGCCTGAGATATCGCAATTTCTTGATTTACTTGCTCTGTAATAACTGTTGCAAACTTCATTACTTTATAAAGCTCATTCGCGTCATTTGAGATTGGGTTATATGACGCTTCTAACCATACAACATTGCCGTATTTATCAACACGCTTAAAGCGCTCCGCTATAAACTGTCCTTCTCTTAATTTAGCCCAAAACTGTTGATACTCTTGGGAATTATACTCTGAAGCTTCACAAAATGTGCGATGGTGTTTTCCTATTAATTCACTTTCTTGATAACCCATTGCTGATAAAAACTGCTCATTTGCTTTTAAAACATGGCCTTCTAAATCAAATTCAATTACTGCCATAGAGCGATATATCGCTTTGATAGTGTCGCTTTGCTCGCGGGAAGCCGTAATTGTTTTTGTAAGCACACTCCCGAATATAGAAAAATAGAGCAACTGATCTTGCTCCCCTTTTACAGGATGTACTATTAAACGTAACCATTCAGCTTTACCATCACCGCGCGCAATTTGTAATGCACCGCCCCAATGTCCTTCTTTTTTTATAGCTTGCTGTAGGCTTTTAAATTCTGAAGATTGACGAGATGACTCAGTAATAAAATCATCAAAAGAGTTATTAGTAAGATCGTCTTCGTTGTAGCCTAAGTTTTCTAAAAACCTATCATTGGCGTGCGAAATACGCCCATCATAAAGAATATTAACAACTAACATCTCTCGGTAAAGCCCTTCCCACACTTGTTGTAACGGATAGAGTTCTGCTTTTAAAGAGGCTATTTCATTTTGCTTATTTTTAGAAAAAAACATTAATATCCTTAATTGGGCGTGTTGACCTTTGTGGATTGAAATTTGTTCAATCTAGGGGCGATTAAATCACGGCGCGAGGTTTGTAACCTAGTGGGCTCGATAACTGCTCCTGCGTTATTCTAATGGCTTACATCCATGTAAGAATAAGTAAAA
>NZ_JACJDN010000542.1:0-2712 GCF_014163565.1 Pseudoalteromonas sp. SR45-5
GAATGCTTACAACATCTACTTTCAAGTTTTCAAGCATTTCGGAGAACAGCTCAAACGATTCACGCTTGTACTCTTGCTTAGGATTCTTTTGCGCGTAACCACGTAAATGAATACCTTGGCGTAAATGATCCATTGCAGCAAGGTGATCTTTCCAATGCTGATCAAGACTCTGTAGCATAATCGCTTTTTCGAATTGACGTAAAACAGAATCGCCAACTTGCTCTTCTTTTTGCTTGTATGAATGCTCAACCGCCTGCTCAATACGCTCACGAAGCTTTTCTTCGTATAGTTTATTGTCATCTGCTAACCACTGAGTAATAGGTAACTCAATTAAGAAGTCTTGTTTTAAACGCTCTTCAAGGCCAGGAATGTCCCACATTTCAGCAAGGCTTTGCGGTGCAATGTACTGATCAATTGTATTGCTAAGTACGTCACCACGAATTGCAGTAATAGTTTCTGAAATATCACCTTCTTCAAGTAGTTCGTTACGCTGAGAGTAAACAACACGACGTTGATCGTTTGCTACATCATCGTACTCAAGTAGTTGCTTACGAACGTCGAAGTTACGTGCTTCTACTTTACGCTGTGCATTTTCAATCGCACGGTTTACCCATGGATGTTCAATTGCTTCACCGCGTTGCATGCCTAATTTACGCATCATGTTAGTCATGCGCTCACCGGCAAATATACGCATTAGCGCATCGTCCATCGATAAGTAAAAACGGCTTGAACCAGCATCACCTTGACGACCAGAACGACCACGTAATTGGTTGTCTATACGACGAGATTCGTGACGTTCAGTACCAATGATATGTAAACCGCCGGCATCAATTACTGCATCATGGCGAATTTTCCAAGCTGCTTTAATTTCAGCAATTTGCTCATCAGTTGGGTTTTCAAGTTTTTCAACTTCACTGTTCCAGTTACCACCTAACACGATATCGGTACCACGACCGGCCATGTTTGTTGCAATTGTTACTGTTCCTGGTAGGCCAGCATCTGAAACGATGTCAGCTTCTTGCGCATGAAATTTAGCATTAAGTACATTGTGCTTAATTTTTTCTTTGCGTAAAAACTGCGATAAATACTCAGAGCTTTCAATTGAAATAGTACCAACAAGCACCGGTTGTCCACGGTCTTGGCAGTCTTTAATATCAATTAAAATAGCTTCGTATTTTTCTTCTTGCGTTAGGTAAACTAAATCGGCGCGATCATCACGAATCATCGGCTTATTAGTTGGCATAACAACGGTATCAAGGCCGTAGATTGACTGAAATTCAAATGCTTCAGTATCGGCTGTACCTGTCATACCTGCTAACGTTTCGTATAAACGGAAGTAGTTTTGGAACGTAATAGAGGCAAGTGTTTGGTTCTCGTTTTGAATTTTTACACCTTCTTTTGCTTCAACAGCTTGGTGTAAACCTTCTGACCAACGACGACCTTCCATTGAACGACCCGTATGCTCATCGATAATAATTACTTCGTTTTCTTTTACAACGTAATCAACATCTTTTTGGTATAGCTTATGAGCACGAAGGGCGGCATAAACATGGCTTAGTAGCGTAATGCTTGCTGCTGAATAAAGCGAATCGCCTTCTTCAATTAAGCCGCGCTCAGTAAGTAGCTCTTCTACTTTAATTTGACCACGTTCAGTTAAATGAACTTGCTTAGATTTTTCATCGATAGTGTAATCGCCATCGCCTTCAATACCTTCTTCGTCTTCTTTTTCTTGAAGCTCAAGTAAAGGGACGATGGTGTTTATTTCAGTGTATAGCTCAGAGCTATCCTCAGCTGGACCTGAAATAATCAGCGGGGTACGTGCTTCATCAATTAAGATTGAATCCACTTCATCGACTACAGCATAAAATAATGGACGTTGAACTCGTTCATCAATGCTAAAAGCCATGTTGTCACGAAGGTAGTCAAAACCAAATTCGTTATTAGTACCGTATGTAATGTCGGCAGTATAAGCGAGCTTCTTTTGCTGCGGCATCATACCTGGTACGTTACAGCCTACTGTAAGGCCTAAAAATTCAAATAACGCACGGTTGGTTTCAGCATCACGTTTAGCAAGGTAGTCATTCACGGTAATTACGTGAACACCTTTGCCTGTTAAGCCGTTTAGATAAGCTGGTAGAGTAGCTGTAAGTGTTTTACCTTCACCGGTACGCATTTCTGCAATGCGACCTTGATGTAAAACCATACCACCTAATAACTGCACGTCGAAATGACGCATGCCATTTACACGCTTTGACGCTTCACGTACCACAGCAAAAGCTTCAGGTAGAATATCGTCAAGGCCTTGTCCGTTATCGTAACGTTCTCTAAACTCAGCTGTTTTAGCTCTTAAATCTTCATCAGAAAGCGCTTCAAGTTGCGTTTCTAGCGCATTGATTAGCGCGACCGTCTTTCTTAAGTTTTTAATAGTGCGGTCATTGCGACTACCAAAAAGCTTGGTAAATAAATTAGATATCATGATAAAACCGTTACAATGTATTCTTTGTCAGCCGAGTATCGGCTAACCCATTTTTAACAATTGGTAATTAATATGTGCTTTTAAGTAACACTTAGAACATATTAATTAGCAATTTTGTATTAAACCGTTCAAAAAGCACTGTTTATTACGTGCGCTACTATACCAGACTCTGCCAAACAACAAACTATCTCAATAAAAAGATCGGTGTATAAAATCGAAAAATTTGATCTGGTTCG